>JANYFI010000141.1 GCA_025362765.1 Ferruginibacter sp.
ACGCTGGTCGCCGGAAACTTGTCCATTGCTTTCAGCTGCTGGGGTAGCAGTTGCTACAGGTTCAGCAGCAGAGGGCTTTTCAGTAGTTGCCGCAGCTGCAGGAGCACCCGTATTAGCACCAGATTTTTCTGCAGCTACATAAGCGCTTACATCCGTGCCAGGCTTGCCTACAATAGCAATAATCTCATTTATTTTAGCAGCGCTTCCGGCTTCAACGCCAATGTATAAAAGCGTGCCTTCTTCGTAACCAACAACTTCCATAGTTGCTTTATCTGTTTCCACATCTGCGAGTACATCATCGCTTTTAACTGCGTCGCCTACTTTTTTATTCCAGCTTACAATTTTGCCTTCAGTCATGGTATCGCTTAACAACGGCATCCTTATTTCCTTAGCACCGGCTGGTAATTCAACTTTTGCAGATGTTGCGGCAGATGCAGGTGCAGCCTGTGCTTTTGGTGCTTCGGCAACGGGTGCCGGTGCTGCATCTTTAGCAGGTGCAGCCGTTTTTGCCGCGCCGTTTTCACCATCCAGCAACGATTGGTATTCTTCGCCTTCTTTGCCCACTATCGCAATAATCTGGTTAATTTTAGCTGCCTGTCCGGCAGGCACGCCTATAAAAAGCAATGTGCCATCAACGTAGCCATTTACTTCCATGGTAGCTTTATCTGTTTCCACATCTGCCAGTACATCATCGCTTTTAACTTTGTCGCCTACTTTTTTATTCCAGGTTACTATTTTACCTTCAGTCATAGTATCGCTCAACAGCGGCATGCGTATCACTTCTGCCATAATATATATTCTTATTGTGTTTATTTAAATTGAACATCGAAATTAATGCAAAAAAGGCAAATATGTCGTTGTTCGTTTATTAGTCCAGCTCTAATTTTAATCTTTCTTTTAATTCCTTTACCAATGGGTATTCTTCAATTATTTTCAGGTACTGCTGTTTTCTTGTTAATTGCTTATCTATAATAATTGTTGTCTCTGCTGTTTCTATCACTACTACCTGGTAAGCAAGCGTTCGGTTATTGAAATAATCTTGTAAATGTGGTACCAGCCCTGCTCGCTCCACTTCTATAAAAGCTTTGTGTATCTCGCCTTGGGTAACTATTTCAATAGTATTATTATCAATTACTTTTAAAGAGGCTAGCCTAAAATTAGTTACGGCGCTAAAGTTGCTCTTTGCCCTAAGTTTTTCAATAAATTGCCCCCAGCAAACTGCTAATTCTTCGTCGGTTATAGCAACGGGCTCATTGTTGGCATCTTTGTTTTGTTGCGTTATTTGCTGGCGTATTTTACTAAGCGAGCCAAGTGAAACTTTTGGTGCCGTGGCAGTTTTTACGCCGTTGGCAATTTCGGACGTTTTGGTAGGTATTGCTTTTTTTATTGGGATAGATGAAGGCTCCTCTTCTATAATAAGCCTTGCTTCCTGTTGTGTAGTTGCTTTTTCCTGTTGAGAAGGCTTAACTGCTGTATCAGCCTGCTTATCATCGGATGGCAATTCTTTAAGCTTTATAATAGGCAGTACCCTGAAAGCTATTGTTTTTGCACCATCAAGCTGTTTTTTTTTACTTAGGCTGCCATCATTCACTATTTCTAAAGCCTGTTGCAAATAGCTTAGTTTGATGATAGTAAGCTCCACATGCAGTCGCTTATTGCGGCTTTGCTTGTAGTTCATCTCTGCCTCGTTCAAAATATTTAAAGCGCTGATGATAAATGCGGCGGGTATTTTTTGTGCTGTCTGCAAATATTTTTGTTTGAAATCTTCCGCTACTTCCAGCAGCATCGCTACTTTGGCATCGCGGCTTACCAGCAAGTTGCGCAAAAATTCTGCGAAGCCATTTAATACTGTATCGCCTTCAAAACCTTTGCGGTTAATTTCGTCATACATTAATAAGCCGCTACTTAAATCTTGCGTCAGCAAAAAATCAAGCATCTTAAAATAGTAGTCTTCATCTAAAATATTTAAATGCTCCAGCGTATTGGTGTAGGTAACGGCGCCATT
>JANYFI010000164.1 GCA_025362765.1 Ferruginibacter sp.
TCATCTACTATCAAACAACGAATATTCATTTATGCATGATTAAGTATGATACTATTGTCTTCAGTTAAATTTTTCGCAACCTGAAAACTGTGCAATTCAATGCTCATTGATACGATATAAACATCTCCCTCCACGCCATGCTGTAATTCAAATTTCTTCGGGTAAAGAAGCTCCAGTCTTTTTCTGACATTATTGATTCCTATCCGGCCATCTTTGTTACTACCGCTATTATTGTTATCAAAACTATTGATGAGCTTAAAATACAATTGATTTTTAAGGACAGATAAATCGATGCTCATCCATACTTTTCCCAATTGTTCCGATGTTCCATGCTTGAATGCATTTTCGATAAAAGGCTGAAAAAGGAGTGGGACAATCGTCTTGCCTTCGATGTCGCCCGAGAAATTTAACGAAATATCCAGCCGGTCTCCATATCGCTCCTGTTCCAGTGCACCGTAGTCTTTCATCACGCTGATTTCTTTTGATAACAACACTTCATCCACTTTGCATTCATACAATACATAACTTAATAAGCCCGATAAACGCAGCAACATCTTCGGTGCCTTATCTGATTTTTCATGAACTAATGAATAAAGGTTGTTAAGCGTGTTGAATAAAAAATGCGGATGCAGTTGCGCTTTCAGTAATTGCAACTCTGCATTTATTTTTTCTTTTTCCAGTCGGGATGCCATTTCCTGCTTGATTACCCATTGCTTAAACAGTTTTATCGGCAATGCAAACATCGCCATCATATTCATAAGCAAAAAGCCGGCAATGCGAAATACCTGGGAAGAGTCAGCCCTCACTTTATCCAGCATTTCCGGTGGAACCCGCAAAGGCAAAAGAATGAAATACCTGATCCCGAAATTTATAAGAACGCCGATCATCATCCAGGCTAAATAGACCAGCAGAAATGCCAGGTATTTTTCCCGGATTAAAAACCATGGCACGAAACAATAAATAACTACATAGGCATACAGAATATTGAACGGAAGATAAATAAGGCCCGTGCGGAAAAGATCTTTGTAAGGCGAGTCTTGTGAACCCATGCCAATCAGAAAAATATAGCTCACTAACCAGAAGACAATATGCCTGGGCAGCGAAAATTTGCTTTTAAAAATAAATCGTTTGATGAAATTGCTTTTTCCATTCACACCCGAAAGTTACTTTTTTTAAAAGAACATATCAACCGCATTTAATGAATCGGGTTAAAAAGTGCTCAATAAAAGATGAACGACGATTTTAGCCAACAAACGACATTCGTATCACCGGTGCCGTTGTGTATAGGCCAATTTCGTTGTCTGGCATTTTAGCTTTTTTAAATTAGTTATTCAAACTAAAATTGTTGTGCCTTCGCTACCATAGAAGAACTGCCATAGTTGTATCATTTTAATCACTCACATTTAAAAAACTACATCATGAAGAAGCTATTACATCTTCTATTGCTTTCAATCTTTATCTTCCTGTCATGCCAGAAACAGCCGGATAATGTAATCAATTCAAAAAATCTGGCCGATGAAACTTTTACCAAATCAAAAGGCCATGCGTATGGAACAATTACTTCAGACATGGTATTAAAATGGAACGAAGCAGGTACCCAGGCCATTGCTAATATGGCTCCACTAACCGGTAGCGGCCCTCTTCCACCAATGCCGGAATCCCGGATCTACGCCATGATTAATGTGGCGATGCACGATGCACTGAATAGCATTGTACCAAAGTATCAAACCTACGCCTTGAAAAATACAAGAGACAAGGATGCTGATGCAAATGCCGCAGTTGCCCAGGCCGCACATGATGTAATTTTTGCCATGTTACCACCGCAGCAGCCATTTGCAGATAACCTGTTGACAACATCCCTCGCATCTATTGCCGATTGCGATTCAAAAACACGGGGCATTGTGTTGGGGAAAGCAGCAGCAAAAGCAATACTGAATTTGCGGGCCAATGACGGAGCTGATGTTGCACAAATTCCCTATACGCAGGGAACCTTGCCTGGTCAATACAGGGCAACACCTCCTTTTGACGGACCTCCATTCAATGGATTTGTTGCGGTACCTGGATGGGGGAATATAACACCATTTTGTTTAGCCAGGGGCTCGCAGTTCCGGCCTGTTCCTCCCTATGCAATTAACAGTGCAGCATACACTGCAGATTATAACGATGTAAAAAACCTGGGTGCAGCTACAGGCAGTACAAGAACCGCAGATCAAAAAGAGATCGCTATTTTTTATCTCGAAAATGCACCCTTACATTTTAACCGCATTGCACGCACCATGATTGAAAGTTATAAACTGGACCCGTGGAAAAGTGCAAGACTACTAGCACTGCTTCAACTGGCAGAAGCAGATGCAAACATTGCCTGTTTAAACGCAAAGTTTTATTATAACTTCTGGCGGCCAATTACTGCTATACATTTGGGCGCCTCAGATGGCAACCCCAATACTACGGGTAACGCTACCTGGGATGTGCTGGCACCACCAACGCCTCCCGTGCCGGATTATCCATCCAATCACTCTGTAAACGGTGGAGCTGGAGCAGCAATCCTCGCTCATTATTTTGGCCGAGATAATATCAGCTACAAACAAATAAGTAGTTCTTTGCCAGGTGTTACCAGAACACTGAATGGTTTCTCCCAATCGGCTGTGGAAAATGCATTGTCAAGGGTGTATGTTGGTTATCATTTTCGCAACGCCTGTTTAAAGGGGGTGGATATGGGTTACAAGGTTGGTAAATACGTGTTTGAAAATTATCTGAAAGAAAAATGAAGGCTGTATGCTTTTCACCAACGGCGGCTTAAAAGGGCCGCCGTTGGTTATTCATTGCGATACGCGTTCGTTGTTTTCACTTATCCCTGTCCATTCTCTTTTGGATCAAACTCCACCATTCATTCGATCCATATTTGTCTCTGAACATACCAAAATATGA
>JANYFI010000165.1 GCA_025362765.1 Ferruginibacter sp.
TGAAAGAAAAAGACCGTGCAAAAAATATGTTTGTACTGGGATTTTTGTACTGGATGTATAACCGTGATATGGATAGTACCATTGATTTTATTAAAGAAAAATTTGGCAAAAAACCGGAGATTTTTGAAAGTAATATCAAAGCGTTACAAGCCGGTTATAATTACGGCGATACTACTGAAACTTTTACCACCCGCTTTACGGTGGAAAAAGCGAAGATGGATACCGGCACTTATCGTTCCATCATGGGTAACCAGGCGTTGTCTTATGGCCTGATTGCTGCCGGGCAAAAAAGCGGTTTGCCCATATTTTTAGGAAGTTATCCCATTACGCCTGCCAGTGATATTTTACATGAATTAAGTAAGTATAAGAATTTTGGCATTAAAACCTTCCAGGCCGAAGATGAAATTGCAGCTATTGCTTCAAGCATTGGAGCAAGCTACGGTGGAAGCCTGGCAATTACTACCACCAGTGGCCCCGGTATGGCGCTGAAAGCGGAAGCTATGGGCCTGGCGGTGATGCTGGAGATACCTTTAATAATCATCAATATTCAACGCGGTGGACCAAGTACCGGGCTTCCTACAAAAACAGAACAGAGTGATTTAATGCAGGCTTATTATGGCCGCAACGGCGAGTGTCCGATGCCCATCGTTTCTGCTTCTACACCCAGTGATTGTTTTGAAGCCGCCTACGAAGCGGTAAGAATTAGTGTGCAGCATATGACGCCTGTAATTTTATTAAGTGATGGATACATTGCCAATGGTGCTGAGCCCTGGAAATTTCCATCCGCTGCGGATTTGCAGGAAATAAAAGTGGCTTACGCCTCACAAAACAATGCTTCTGATTTGGATGCCAACGGCAAATTTCAACCTTACAAAAGAGATGAAAAACTGGTAAGACCATGGGCTATACCAGGTACACCTGGCCTTGAGCACAGGGTTGGTGGTTTGGAAAAACAGGACATCACGGGAAACATTAGTTACGATGCCGAGAACCACCAGCACATGGTAAAAACCAGGCAAAAAAAGGTGGACCTGATTGCTGATTTCATCCCTGAACAAAAACTGGATAGTGGTGCAGAAAAAGGAAAAGTGCTGGTGCTGGGATGGGGCAGCACGTATGGAACCATTAAAAGCGCGTGTAAGGAATTGCAGGATAAAGGTGTAGAAGTTTCACATGCTCACCTGAGATACGTTCGTCCTTTTCCAAAAAATCTGGGCGATATCATCAAAAATTTCGAGCATGTTTTAATCCCGGAAATTAACAACGGTCAGTTGGTAAAAATAATCCGTGATGTGTATTTTGTAGATGCAAAAGCATACAATAAGATAATGGGTATTCCGATTACAAAGGCTGAATTGATAGATGAAATTAATAAACTAATTGCCTGATGACGAATGTTCGATGGCTGATATTTGGGGCGTTCAATTTTTGAGCGCCCTTTTTTTATTTGTTAAACAGAAGGTTTTATAAATCAGTTGGCAGGAGTCAAAAAAGAATATCCAACGCAAAGCCATGGCGATATGTTTGGATCTCCTCAATAGCATGTGTTGTTCATGTAAGTAATCACTTTTTTAGAAAGGGATGGTTAATAAATAAACTTTTTAAATATTTTAATAAATATTAGTAAGTTTGTGAAGAATTAACATAAGTTCTGCGAATGCGAACCAAAACTTCACAATATAAAAGAAAAATAATTAAGGAATTATGTTTTGAAAATGTAGTTTCAGCAAACGAACTAAGCATTTTGATTGGAAAAAGTCTTCCTCTTACCATGAGAATGTTAAGTGAACTTGTAATGGAGGGTATTGTAAAGGAAAGCGGATATGCTTTATCAACCGGTGGCAGAAGACCTTTGATGTATTCATTGGTTTCAGGAAAAATGTTTGTTATTTCTGTAGCGATGGACCAGTTAGTAACGAGAATTGGGCTGATTGATGTACAGGATTTCAAAATAAGAGAACTAAAAAAATACAACCTAAATCTTTACCACCAATCAAATGAAGTATCCAAACTGATAGATTGCTTAACCACCTTTATTGAAGAAATACCAATTGACAAAGATAAGATAGTTGGCATAGGCATAGGAATGCCAGGATTTGTAGATGCTGCAAAAGGAATTAACTATTCCTTTTTAGATAATGACGGAGTAAGCATATCGACTTCCGTAGAAGGTGCTATTGGCCTTCCAGTATATGTTGATAATGATTCCAGCCTTATTGCGTTGGCGGAATTTAAACTGGGGGCTGTAAGCAACAAAAAGAATGCGTTAGTTATAAATTTTGGATGGGGAGTAGGATTGGGAATGATTGTAAACGGAGAGCTTTTTCGCGGTAACAACGGGTTTGCCGGTGAATTTAGCCACATTCATCTTTTTGAAAATAACAAGCTTTGCGGGTGTGGTAAAAGCGGATGCCTGGAAACAGAGGCTTCCATGATGGTGGTGCTACAAATGGCTAAAGAAGCAGTGAAAAAGGGGCGTGTATCCCTTATGAAGCATATTCCTGATGATTTAGAAAACGCCTTTTCAGTTATTGTTGATGCTGTTTTAAAAGGCGATCAACTTGCGGTAGAAGTGCTATCTGCTTCTGCATATAACATTGGGTGGGGACTAGCAATTTTAATTCATATTCTAAATCCCGAATTAATAGTCATAAGCGGCCGGGGAGCTGCATTTGGCAAAGTTTTGCTGGCTCCCATGCAGCAGGCAGTAAATAAATATTGTATTCCAAAGCTTGCTAGATACAGCCAATTGGCAGTTTCTTCCTTTTCAAACGGTGCTGAATTAATAGGTGCCGCTGCTTTAGTAATAGAGAATTACGATAACCTACACGTAAAAGACGCCCTTAAAATTAACGCTACCTAATTTTTTATTGAATATAATAATTACCAATTTTTAAATTTAAAAACAACAATTATGAGAAAAAAATCAAAACATCTGCTGCTGTTTCTTGTGTTGTTTTTCTGTGCCGCATTTAGCTGGGCGCAGGAAAAACAAATTTCAGGAACAGTAAAAGACAGTAAAGGAACTACCCTTTCCAATGTTTCCTACCTGGTAAAAGACACGAAAAAAGGTGGAGTTACAGATGCAAACGGGCATTTTACTGTTACAGTAAAAAATGAGAATGCCATATTGGTATTCAGTTCAGTAAACTTTAAATCAATAGAAGTTACGGTTGGGCAAAATTCATCTTTAGATGTACTCTTACAACCTGCTGATGATAATCTTAATGAAGTAGTAATAACTGCATTAGGCATTCAAAAACAAAAAAAATCTTTGGGCTACGCTGTACAGGAGGTTAAAGGACAAACCCTGGTGGAAGCAAGAGAAACCAACCTCGTTAATGACCTTTCCGGAAAAGTGGCGGGCTTGCAAGTAGTACGTTCGGGTAATGGCCCCGGTGGTTCTTCTCAAATTACCTTACGCGGCAATAATTCATTGACGGGTGCTTCACAACCGCTCATTGTAGTAGATGG
>JANYFI010000160.1 GCA_025362765.1 Ferruginibacter sp.
ACTTTTTAGCTGAAGGACATATTGTTCTACTTCTGCCCGCAGCTTGTCAAATTCAATTACCTGTTGCGGATAGTTGATGTTGTCCTTCACCATTATATTGATGATAGCAGTATCGCGGTTATTAAACTTATTGGTTCCAATAAAATAAATTTCCAGCTTTTTTATCTTGTCTTTATCTGTTTCTTTTATAAAATCAAAAGGCGCCGTCCAGGTAAAGTCATCATTACATTTGGTAACAGGTGTAAAAGATTTAATTGGGTAGTTGCTGAAATAGGTAATTTCTTCTATTGGAAAATTTCCATTGTCACATTGTATTTTAAAACTTACGGTATCTCCCTCGTCAATAAAAAGAGTATTGGTCACTGTAGGCTTTACTTTTGATGGAATGATTTCAGTATTGTAAAAGAGCAGTATAAAACTTGTATCTACCCGTTCCTGTGCATTATCCAGGTTTTGCACACTGAGCGAAACTTTGTATTCATAATCGTATTTTAATCTTCCCGACAGAAAAAAGGATTTGTCTGCCTTAAAAGTTAGTTCTCCATTGTCTTTATTAATTTTTAAACCTACAGGCGGGCTTTTTAAAAACCAAAAGTATTTAGCAACGTCTTTATTAATGATGAGTGGATATTTTAAGGCGGAATCTACATGAAGGCTGAAGTAAGGGTTAAGGTTTTTTATCCTTAATGGAATGGTATCGGGTTGGATAACAATACCTGGTATAGTATCTAATTTTATTTGTGAAAAAAGGACTGTCGGAAAAGAGAAAAAAATCAGGAAGTATAAAATCTTTTTTTTGATCATGTCTGTGTCTGTTGAGAGGTCTTTGGGGCGAAGTTAAAACATAAAAATAACGCTAACGGATAACTAAACAAAAAAAGGTCATACTGTTTTACCAGTATGGCCTTTTCTTAACCAAAACCAACTCTATTTTTACTTTAAATTATTGAATGGTTATCTGCTGGCTGGCAGGTTTTGTTTCTTCTTTTTTAGGAAGGGTTAATTTTAAAACGCCATTTTCATATTTTGCTTCAATATTGGCTACTTCAATTTTTTCATCTAGTGTAAAGCTTCTTTTAAACCCTTTGTAACTAAATTCTTTTCGGATTCTTTTTAAACTTGCATCTGTCGCTTCTTCTTTTTTTGCAGCGCTGATTACGAGTAATGTTCCATCTAATTTGATAGTGAAATCAGTTTTTTCCATGCCGGGTGCGGAAACTTCCAACAAATAAGCATTTACACTTTCAGCAATGTTTACGGGAGGAAAGCCTAATACATCTTCCCTGAATGTTTTACCAAATGTTGCAGGAATTTCATTGAATATATCCTTCATTATTCCATCAAAATTTTTTACTGGCTGGTTGTTTACTTTTACGAATGTCATACTGTATAATTTTTAGTTTGTTTTTAAAATTTGTTTGTTACAAAGCTTCAAAATGCATTCCAATAGAAAATATGTAAACAATTGTCATTTTTTAAAAGCTAATCATGTCACAATGTCCTTATTTAATTAAGATAGATGACTATATGTCTTTAATTGTAATTATGTAAGTTAAAAAACCTATTGATAAACTTAAATGTTTTTTGAAACTAAGGTTGTAAATTTGCATTCTAAAAACAAAAAATATGTATCCGGAAGAGATAGTAATACCAATGAAAGAAGAGCTTACAGAAAATGGCTTTGTAGAAATGTTAACCCCGGCGGAAGTGGATAACAAGCTAAGCAATGAAGGAACTACGCTCGTAGTAATTAATTCTGTTTGCGGCTGTAGCGCCGGAACGGCAAGGCCAGGTGTGTTGATGGCAGTACTTAACAGCGCAAAAAAACCCGATAATTTAACCACCAGTTTTGCTGGGTTTGACGTAGATGCGGTGAAAAAAATCAGGGAGCATTTGCTACCTTATCCTGCTTCTTCACCCTCTATTGCTTTATTCAAAAATGGCCAGTTGGTGCACTTTATTGAAAGGCATAACATTGAAGGAAGAAGCGCACAAATGATTGCCGAAAACCTGATAGGCGCTTTTGAGCAATATTGTAATTAAGAAAAATTAATCTGCCAGCCAATCCCGAAACAAACCGTTTCGGGATTTTTATATCGTTAAGGATTACTTTGTAGCATTTAATAATTGAATAACTTGCAGCACCTAAATTAAAAGCATGTATCCCAATTTATACTATATTTTTAAAGATTTATTTGGAGTTCAATGGAAGCCACTGCAATTGTTTAATACTTTTGGTTTAATGGTTGCAATGGGCTTCGTTTCTGCTGCAATTGTTCTGTCAAGTGAATTAAAGCGCAAAGAAAAGCAGGGTCTCTTGTTGCCACGGGAAGAGGCTATTACAGTGGGAATGCCGGCGTCATTTTTAGATCTTTTTGTAAACTTTGTAACAGGTTTTTTATTCGGATTTAAGTTATTTGGCTTAATGCTTAATAAGCCGGAAGAAGTAAGTGCCCAGGCGTATATATTTTCAAGAGACGGAAACCTTGTGGCAGGCTTGTTATTGGGAACGGTATTAATTGCAGTAAAATGGTGGGAGAAAAATAAACAAAAATTAAAGGAGCCAGAACAACGAAATGTAAGGATTTGGCCACACGACAGAGTAGGGGATATTATTATACTGGGACTAATTTTTGGAATATTAGGCGCCAAATTATTTGATGCCATGGAGAATATGGACGAACTAATCGCAGACCCGATTGGCACTATTTTTTCCGGTGGTGGTCTGGCCTTTTACGGCGGCCTTATTTTAGCTACCATGGCTATTTGCTGGTTTGCTTACCGAAAAGGAATTAAGTTAGTACATCTTACTGATGCCGCAGCTCCGGCTTTGATGATTGCCTATGCTGTTGGTCGAATTGGTTGCCAGGTTGCCGGGGATGGAGATTGGGGGATTTACAATAGCGCCTATATAAGTGATGATTATGGCCATGTAAAAACTTGCACCGAAGCGGAGTTTACTCAGGAACTGAATAAATATACCAACTACCATTTAAAGGCCAGGATATTGGATAGCGGTAATACATTTACGTATATTCCTACTGCCCGTACATTTCCAACCCTTTCTGAGGTACCCCATCTTTCCGCAAAAGGCCTGTCTTTTTTACCAAAATGGATGATCGCTTACTCCTATCCTATGAATGTAAATAAAGATGGAAAGAAAATACCGGGATGCGATGAAGAGCACTGCAGAGCGTTGCCCCAACCTGTTTTTCCAACAGCTTTTTACGAGACCGTCGTATGTACACTGCTTTTTTTGTTAATGTGGACATATAGGAAGCGAATAAAAATACCAGGTGCAATGTTCGGTATTTACCTGATTTTGAACGGATTCGAAAGATTTTTTATTGAGAAAATACGTGTCAACCACCTTTATACAATCCTTGGATTTAAATTGAGCCAGGCTGAAATTATAGCTATTTTTCTAATCCTTGCCGGATTGCTGCTAATCGCTATTGCGAGATTAAAATTTGCAAAAACAACTTAATCCTTCCTTTCCACAATTTTGAAATTATAAAACTTGCCGATTATCGGTAGATTTAGCCGTTTGTGTAATCTACTGTTCCTTGTTATACAAAGTACTTACTTTTATCATGTACAAATCAAAACAAGGTACAAACAGATATGAGAAAAATATTCAACCTCGTGACGGCTTTAAGTTTAAGTTTAACCAGCTTTGCGCAATCAAACGGAAAAATTTCAGGCAGTGTAAAAGAGGCGGGTAATTTACAAGTGATGGAAGCCAC
The DNA here is from genome assembly GCA_025362765.1 of Ferruginibacter sp. Lineage (GTDB taxonomy): Bacteria > Bacteroidota > Bacteroidia > Chitinophagales > Chitinophagaceae > Ferruginibacter. Next base: position 3,747 of record JANYFI010000160.1, read on the forward strand.
TACTGTTTCATTATTAAATAGTAATGACAGCAGTATAGTAAAGTCGGGGGTTACAGATAATACAGGCAATTTTTTATTCGAGAATATCAGCGATGGCAATTATGTTGTTGCGGCAAGCTCAGCCGGGCATACAAATGGGTATAGTAAGCCGTTTGTTTTATCCACCGAAAAGCCTGCAATGCAACTCGAAGTTTTACGATTATCACCTTTAGAAAAGAATTTAAAAGGCGTGACGGTGACTTCGACAAAAGCTTTTATTGAAAGAAAAATAGATAAAACCGTTGTAAATGTAGACGCTTCAGTTACCAATGCCGGGTCAACAGCTATGGATGTTTTGGAAAAAAGCCCGGGTGTTACAGTTGACAAAGATGGCAATATCAGCCTGAAAGGAAAGCAGGGTGTAATGGTGATGCTTGATGGAAAACCCTCTTACCTCAACAGCGCTGAACTGGCAAATCTTTTAAAAAGTATGTCTTCTACTAATATTGACCAGATTGAAATAATGACTAATCCTTCCGCTAAATATGATGCTGCGGGAAACTCTGGTATCATCAATATCAAAACAAAAAAAAATAAGCAGATAGGGTTTAATGGAAACGTTATTATTGGTTACGGACAAGGTGTTTATGCTAAAACAAATAATAGCCTAAACCTTAATTATCGCAATGGTAAGTTCAATGTTTTTAGTACGTTGAGTATTAATCAACGTAAAAACTTTCAGCAGCTGGATATTAACCGCATTTATAAAAATCCCGATCAGTCTGTAATTGCTATCTTCTCCCAAAATGCCAGGATGATACACAATAACGGAAGTAACAGCGCTAAAGTGGGAGTTGATTATTATATCAGCAAAAAAACAACGGTTGGGCTTGTCGTTTCTGGGTTTATTAATCCTGAAAAACAGACCAACGTTAATACAAGTTATTTAAAGAATAGCCAACAGGTAATTGATTCCATTGCGGTTTCTACCGGTGCAGAAAATGGATCATGGAAAAATGGGGCTATTAATATCAATCTTCGCCATCAGTTTGATTCCACCGGGCGTGAATTTACCTTGGACGCTGATTATATGGATTACAACGCTACCAAAAATCAACCTTTCGCTAATATTACCTACCTGGCCGATGGAACAATATCCAACAGCAATAAACTGGTCGGCGATTTGCCTTCATTGATAAAAATATATTCAGTAAAAGCAGATTATACTCATCCTTTGAAAAGTGGTATAAAAATAGAAACAGGTATTAAAACTAGTTTTGTGAATACAGATAATACTGCGGGTTATTTTAATTTAATTGGCGATGTAAAACTTCCGGATTACGAAAAAACCAATCATTTTAAATACAGGGAAAATATTAATGCAGCTTATTTAAATGCAAGTAAAGAAATAAAAAAATGGGGTTTCCAGGCAGGTCTTCGATTGGAAAATACCAATTATACCGGTGACCAGTTTGGTAATCCGCAAAGGACGGACAGCTCTTTTTCAAAAAGTTATGTTGGGTTGTTTCCAACTATGTTTGTGAGTTACAATGCCAATGAAAAAAATCAATTTAGTTTTTCGTACGGCAGAAGGATTAACCGCCCTGCATACGAAGACCTGAATCCGTTTATGTTTTACCTGGATAAATATACCTACGGTGAAGGCAACCCTTTTTTACGTCCCTCTTATGCGAATGTAGTGGAGTTGTCGCATACTTTTAATCAGTGGTTAACAACCACCATTAACTATGCGCACACTAAAGATTTGTTTAATGAAATGTTTGAACCGAAAGGCTATGCAACGGTAATAAAACAGGGGAATTTTGCCAGTTCAGATAACGGAAGTATTTCTGTAAGCGCTCAAAAAAATATCGCTAAAATCTGGACGCTAATTGTGTATTCGGAAGCCAATTACAGCCAGTATAAGGGCTTAACCTTTGGGAATAATACAACGAGAAGCGGAGCCACCTACCTGGTGAATGTAAACAACCAGTTTAAATTCAGTAATGGCTGGAGCGCTGAGTTCTCGGGCTTTTACCGTACCAAAGGAATTGAAGGCCAGATATCTATCAATCCTTTGAGCCAGGTAAGTGCAGGCATACAAAAAGAAATTTTAAAAAAGAAGGGAACGGTCAAATTAAATATAAGAGATGCTTTTTTCTCCATGATTCAAAATGGCAAAATTGACATTCTTAATACTGACGCCAGCTTTCATCAATATGGGGATTCAAGGGTTGTTTCGCTCAATTTTACCTATCGTTTTGGTAAACCAATAAAGGGGGGTAAAAAAAGAAATACCGGTGGAGCAGGAGATGAGCAAAGCCGGATAAAGGCAGTTAACTAACGGTATTAGATAACATAAAACGCAGTTCAGCAGGACTGCGTTTTATGTTTTACTCAGTTTGAAAAAAATAAAAGGCAATACTTTTTACGCATAAAATCAAACACGATTTTTTTAGAAAGTATTTATTGAAGGCTCCTGAAGTTGGACAATTTTTTTATAAGCAGGTAAAGTTATGGTGAAGCAGGCACCTTCACCATTTTTGCTGTTGACTTCAAACTGGCCGTTGTTTGATTTAACAAAATCCCGGCAAATCATTAAACCAAGGCCTGTCCCCATTTCCTGCCTGGTTCCCAGGGTAGTATAATACCTTTCGCTAAATATTTTCTTCATCGCTTCTTCACTAATTCCAACTCCATCGTCTTTAATCATTACTTTAATTTTGTCATTATTTCTTTCTGTAAAAATTTCAATTTTACCACCTTCCTTCGTAAATTTAATGGCGTTGCCTACCAGGTTGCGTAAAATAGTTTTCATCATATCAGGGTCAGCGTACACCTGGGTTGTTGGTTGAATATTGTTGATGAGGTGTATGTTTTTTTCCATGGCTTTTTTTGAGAAAAATTTAAAAATATTGGCAGTCATACTACGTAGCTCAAGACTTTGCAACATTACCTTACTTTCGTTCAACTGGTTGCGGGCCCAGCTTAACAGGTTATCCATTAACTCCACACATTTGTCAATTTCCCCGTTTACCCCAGGCAAACTACTCAACATTTCCTCTCTGGAAAACCCACCTTTGGCAAAAGCATCCATTATATTTTTCAGTGCATAAATGGAAGTACGGAGATCATGCGAAATGATGGAAAATAATTTAATCTTAATATTGTTGAGTTCTGTTAACTCAATATTTTTTTGTTGCAGTAATGCTGATTGCAGTTCTATTTGTTTTGTTTTAAAAAGAATATTTTGGTTGGTTAGGAGCAGCAATTCTTTTTTTGCCTTTATGGATCGTTCATATTTCCATACCTGGAATTTTATCAGATACATTGTAATAAATATCATGAGAAAAGAACAGAGGTAATTGAATGCGGTATAGTAGGTGACAACTAAATCTGTTGTTGAATTGCCTGGATTATTTTTATAATAAAAATGCAACCCTACATAAAGAATAAGCGAATAGCCAAATGCGGTGATAATGTTTTTTATCCGGTGAAGAAAAAAGAAAGCCAGCATCATATAAAGAATCAGGTAAATTTCAGTACCTGATTCTGGCGTTGTTAAGCTTGAAAGCGCCAGCAAGATAGGCACAGTGATAAAAGAGACAATCGTTGCGGTGCTGTAAAGGTGTCGGTGTATCAGCAAAAATAATCCCACGAATATGGCTACCAGGGCAATATTGGCAGCAATAGTCCATGAGTTGAAATAGAGAGAAGTTGCCAATAAAGAATAGAGTGTCCGGATAACTGCGAGAGAAAAACCAGTAAAATTAAGAATATTAAAAATCACCAGGCGTTTCTTCTCATAGTCGGACATCTGATCAGTATACCCTATGTCTTTTATTTTTTGTATTAAATTGTGTAAAAAAATCATGCTCAAAGGACGTTAGTTATTGGAATTATTACGAAGCTGATATTATTATAGTTCTTGTTAAATATAAGCTTTTTCTATTTTTGGTAGAATTACCTAATCAACAGGTTGTAGAAAAGGATTTTTAATAATGTAAAGGTAAGTTACCAGGATTGCTATTTCAGACAAAATAAAATGCCTAATTTCGTAATTCATATACTTAACTCTTCATAAAATTTCAACCTATGCCATCATTTGATTTTGCCAGTAAAGTCGACTTGCAAACTTTAGACAATGCAATCAATATAGTGAATAAGGAAATTACCAATAGGTTCGATTTTAAGGGAAGCCATGTGTTAATTGAATTAAATAAAAAGGATTTCAAAGTAAATCTGGAGGCTGACAGTGAAATGAAAATCAGCCAGATAATCGATGTGTTGATCAGCAGAAGTATGAAACAAGGTTTGGCTGCAGAAGTGTATGATCTTTCCAAAGAACCTCATCAAAGTGGAAAAATTGTAAAACAGGAGGTTCCTGTGAGAAATGGCATTAAACAGGAGGACGCAAAAAAAATAGTAAAACTGATAAAAGATAGTGGCCTAAAAGTGCAGGCTGCCATTATGGACGATATCATTCGCATCACCGGTAAAAAAATTGATGATTTGCAGGACGTAATACAGGCTTCCAAAGGATGGAACCTGGGAATTGCACTGCAACAAACCAATATGAAAAGTTAGGTTCGCCTTAATTACTGATAGAATTACAGATTCTTTCAAGGACTTATCGTTATTATTAATTTTTATCTTACTTTTGCACTCTTAAAAATCGCATGGCAAAATCCATGCACAAACTTTTACAATTATGAAAAAAGATTTGCATCCCAAAAATTACCGTTTTGTAGTTTTCAAAGACATGAGTAATGGAACTACTTTTTTGAGCCGTTCCACTGCGCAGTCAAATGAAACAGTGAAGCATGAAGATGGGAAAGACTACCCTGTAATTAAGCTTGAAATTTCAAATACATCTCACCCGTTTTATACCGGTAAAAATGTATTGGTGGATACAGCAGGACGTATTGATAAATTTAAGAAACGTTACGAAAAGAAAGCAAACTAGTCAATTAAACTATCAGTTGTTTTCTTTTAAATATTTTATGTCCCTTCGGTTTCCGGGGGGATTTTTTTTATCAAAAACTATTGGGCTGGTAATTTTTTGCTTTGTAATTTACACGTCATGACAGTTATACCGAATGATCAAAATTTAAAGGAGCAATTGTATCCTTTTACCGCTACCAGGGCTATTGCTGACATTCGGATAGGTATTCTAACTATCTGGGAAAAATGGGCATTGCTTTTAGCAAGAATGCCAGAAAAAACAGGCAGTATAACAGTACCGGCTAACATTATTCCTACAATTGACAACGTACAGGAAATTATAGATGCCTGTAACAATGGCACCCAATTGACCGATACCGAAAGTATCCAAAGTATTCATTATCCATGGGATATTTTTTTGCTCAACGGTTGGGCATTGAAAAAAGATTTTGAACTGGTAACTGCCGGACGACAATCAGCTGTATTGTCAGCTACCAATAGAGCGATTTCACCTGAAAATATATTTATTGAAGAAGGTGCCGTGGTAGAATACAGCATCATTAATGCCAGTACCGGACCTGTTTACATTGGAAAAAATGCAGTAATAATGGAGGGATGTATGGTAAGGGGGCCTTTGGCATTGTGTGAAGGCGCCACGCTAAAAATGGGCAGTAAAATTTACGGTGCAACCACCATAGGACCGGCTAGTGTAGCAGGGGGTGAGATTAAAAATTCCGTAATTTTTGGTAACAGCAATAAGGGGCATGATGGCTATCTTGGTGATAGCGTAATAGGCGAATGGTGTAACCTGGGTGGAGGTACTACCACGTCCAATGTAAAAAACACTGCAAGTAATGTACACGTTTGGAACAATAAAGTAAAAGCATATCAGGAAATTGGTTTAAAATGCGGTTTGTTGATGGGAGACTACAGCCGGGCAGCTATTAACACTTCATTTAATACCGGTACCGTTGCAGGGGTTTGTTGTAATATTTTGGGTGATGGTTTTCCTCCGAAATTTATACCCGATTTTACATGGGGAAGAGAAAGATATTTTTTTCATAAGGCATTGCAGGATGTTGACAACTGGAAGAAATTGAAAGGCGAAACTATTTCCGAAAAGGAAAAAGAAATTTTAGAACAACTTTACAATCAATAAACACTTTAAAAAATGAGAAAACAAATAGCTGCGGCTAACTGGAAAATGAACCTTACTATTCAGCAAGGCGAAACGTTGGTAAACGAATTAATTGAAGCTACCCGGGAATTAAATGAAAATCAGGAAACTGTTTTCGCTGTTCCATTTCCTTACCTCGTCAGTATAAAAAATATATTAGCTGGTAACAGTCACGTTTTTATTGCGGCGCAAAACTGCTCGAATAAGGTATCGGGTGCTTACACAGGTGAAGTAAGTGCTGAAATTTTAAAAAGTATAGGAACAGACTACGTAATTGTAGGACATAGCGAACGCAGGGAATATTTTAGCGAAAGCAACCAGCTGCTGGCCGATAAAATAGACATCTGTATTCAATACGGTTTAAAACCAATTTTTTGCTGCGGTGAAGCGCTGGAAGTTAGAGAAGCAGGCACCCAGAATAGTTTTGTTGAAAGTCAAATAAAGGAGAGTCTGTTTCACCTGTCCGCTGATCAGCTTACAGGTTTCGTTATTGCGTACGAGCCAATCTGGGCAATCGGCACAGGCAAAACGGCTACAAGTGCGCAGGCGCAGGAAATACATGGGTATATCCGGAGCGTTATAGCTGCAGGATATGGGACCGAGGTGGCAGAAAGTATTTCTATTTTATATGGAGGCAGTGTAAAAGCAGCGAATGCAAAGGAAATATTCGGCCAGCCTGACGTTGACGGCGGCCTGGTGGGAGGCGCTTCATTAATGGCCACAGAATTTGCAGCCATTATAAAAAGCCTGAAATAATTTTCAATAAAATTTACATAAGGTCTAACGCCTTTGCAAAAAATGTAAAGTTAAACGGTAATACTAAGGAAGCATAACCACCTGCATAGGCATATGTTACAACAAGGCCTGCGATGGAAAGCAGGAATAATATCCAATAAAGACCGGTAGATTTTTTAGTTGTGTCCATTGATAATTTTTTTGCAAAAATAAGGCAAAACAAATTGAATTGTTTTGCCTTATTTTTTAACCTGTTTTTACTTTACATCTCCTGTGAATTGAAAGCCGAAAGGATTTGTGAACTTATTTTATTGTGTATCTTTTACATTTTGGTCTAAAGAGTTTATATTGCTCCAAATTTACCTGCCAACAATGACCATTCATTTTTATTTACGCTTTCTTACCAGGGTTGGGCAAACAGTTTATGTTACCGGTAACTGCGACGCTCTGGGCAATTATGAGCCATCCAACGCTATACCATTGCGCTACCTAAATGACCAGTTCTGCCATTGTGAGATCGAACTTCCGGTTAATGACGACCATCTTCCCACTATTGAATACTATTATATTTTAAAGGATATTAATGGAGATGATATTGCAGAATGGAAAGATAATAAAGAGATTTTTTTTGCAGGCAAAGGGGTCAGCGAACTGGTATTGATTGATACCTGGAATTATGCCGGTACAATTGAAAATGCATTTTATACAAAACCTTTTACAGATGTTTTACTTAAAAATTACAGTGGTGCAACTATCCTCTCAAACGCAAATACAGCTTCGTACAACCATGAGTTCAAAGTAAAGTATCCTCTACTTAAAAACAATGAAGTGTTGTGCATCACCGGTAGTGGAAAAGCATTGGGCGAATGGAATACATCCGCTCCATTGTTGTTAACACAGGAAGAAAACTGGTGGTCAATAAAACTAAGCTTTGCTACAACAGGCTTTTCTTTGGCTTATAAATATGGTATTTACAACACGGTTGATAAATCATTTGTTTATTTTGAAACAGGCGATAACCGCTTATTACCGGGTGATGGTAACAACGAAAAACTTACTATCATACATGATGGCTTTTTCCATGCTGCCACACCAACCTGGAAAGGAGCCGGCGTGGCGATTCCTGTGTTTAGTTTGCGCAGCGAAAATAGTTTTGGTACCGGCGAATTTAGCGATATCAGGTTACTGGTAGACTGGGCGAAGGAAACTGGGTTAAAACTCATTCAATTGTTGCCTGTGAATGATACAACCGCTACGCATACCTGGGCTGATTCTTATCCTTATGCAGCAGTATCTGCATTTGGACTGCACCCGCTGTTTTTAAATCTTAGTAAAGTAGCCGGCGATAAAAACGCAGCGATTATCAGGTCGCTGAAACAAAAACAAAAAGAATTAAATGGCCTGCCTGAAGTGGATTACGAACAGGTGATGCAATATAAATTCGCAACCGTAAAAAAATTGTACGGGGAGCAAAAGGAAGAATTTAAAAGCGATTTAAAATACTTTGAATTCTTCGACTTAAACCGGCATTGGCTGGTACCATATGCCGTGTTCTGTTACTTGCGGGATAAATATAAAACAGCGGATTATAATAAGTGGCCAGCTCAGTCTGTATATGATGAAAATGCGGTACAGGAACTGGCATCCCCCGATCAGCCTCACTATGATGGTATTGCACTGCATTATTTTATTCAATATCATTTGCATCTTCAGCTAAAAGCAGCCACTTTATATGCGCACAAAAATGGCGTCGTAGTAAAGGGCGATTTACCGATCGGCATTTACCGGTATAGCTGCGATGCATGGATGGCACCAGTCTTGTACAACATGGATGCACAGGCAGGTGCTCCACCGGATGATTTTGCCCGGACGGGTCAAAATTGGGGCTTTCCAACCTACAATTGGAAAAAAATGGAGGAAAATGGATTTGCCTGGTGGCGACAACGCTTTGAGCAGATGAGTGAATATTTTGATGTATTTCGTATTGATCATATTCTCGGTTTTTTTAGAATCTGGAGCATTCCATTAAATGCGGTGGAAGGAATAATGGGACACTTTGATCCGGCCATTCCGATAGATATTAAAGAGTTGTCAAAAAATAATATTTCCTTCAACTTCAACCGTGATATAAGGTTTGCAATAACGGTT
>JANYFI010000288.1 GCA_025362765.1 Ferruginibacter sp.
TCATCGTCTTTACTTAATACGCTTTCGCCGCCTTCCTGCTTGTCAATTAAATTATCAGTAATATCACTGTCAACCCTTACAAACTGAACATTTTCCCACTTCATTTCCATCTGGTTCACAAAACCATTGTCAATGATAGTTTCCATTTTAACCACCTTGTAACCCTTTGCCACCGCTTGTTGTATAAAAGCATCCTGCTGTACCGGATCGGTAGTGTATAAAATAACCTGTTTGCCTTCCTTGTTTTTTTGTAACGTTTCCGTAGCTATCTTATATTCATCAAAAGTAAAAAATTTACCTTCTGTATCCTGCAGTATCAAAAACTTATTGGCCTTCTCCAAAAATTTATCGTCGGTCATCATGCCATACTTTACAAACAAACCCAGGCTCTCCCACTTTCCTTCAAATGCGGCACGATCGTTTTTAAAAATTTCTTCTAACTTGTCAGCCACTTTTTTGGTAATGTGGGCATTTATTTTCCGCACGTTGGGATCGCCCTGTAAATAACTGCGGCTAACGTTTAACGGTATATCCGGAGAATCTATTACGCCCTGCAATAACATTAAAAATTCTGGTACAATGTCTTTAACCTCATCGGTTACAAATACCTGGTTGCTGTACAATTGTATTTTATCCTTCTGTATTTCGTACGATTGTTTGATCTTGGGAAAATACAGAATACCGGTAAGGTTAAAAGGATAATCCACATTCAGGTGAATCCAAAATAATGGCGCTTCATTAAATGGATACAATTCTTTATAAAAACTCTGATAATCTTCGGTGGTTAATTCAGACGGTTTTTTCGTCCAGGCTGGTGTGGGATTATTGATTTGTTTATCTTCAAAAAAGATAGGCACCGGCAAAAAACGACAAAATTTTTCCAGCACTGTTTTAACCCTGTGTGCTTCCAAAAACTCTTCACTTTCTGCATTCAAATACATCACTATATCAGTTCCCCTGCCTTCCTTTTGCGTATCTTCTAAAATAAATTCGGGACTACCGTCGCATTCCCATCTTACTGGTGCTGTCTCTTCCTTAAAAGATTTTGTAATCACTTCTACCTTTTCACTTACCATAAAGGAAGAGTAGAAACCCAACCCAAAATGACCAATGATATTGTTTTCATTTTGCCCCTTGTATTTATCTAAAAATTCTTCCGCGCCGCTAAAAGCTACCTGGTTCAGGTATTTGTCCACTTCTTCACCGGTCATGCCAATTCCCCTGTCAGAAATGGTAAGCGTTTTCTTTTCCGCATCAATTTTTATATCAACCCTCAGTTCTCCCAACTCCCCTTTTGCCTCACCCAGTGATGACAACGTTTTTAGTTTTTGAGTGGCGTCAACTGCGTTACTCACTAACTCTCTGATAAATATATCGTGCTCGCTGTATAGAAACTTTTTAATGATCGGGAAAATGTTTTCCGTTTGTACCCTTATATTTCCTTTTTGCATGATGAAAGATTTTTCAACTACTTGTCAAAGAAAATACCAAATATTAAAAAGTGACAAGATGACAAGGAAAACTACATTCGCAGTACATGCTTAATCATCTTTTTTTATACTGGCAGCGCCGCTTGTTTTTTGAGAAACACTGGCAGCACCTTTATAGTAGATATTAGCTGCCCCATCCGCATCAGCAGTCAATTGCACGCTGGCGTACACATGCGCCGTGGCGGCACCGGAAGCATGAACCGTCGTTGTTTCGCTCATCAAATCACCTGTGTTAATATTGCCGCTGCCAGAAGCTTCGGCATCGTAAGTTCTTGTTCTGCCGCTTACTTTAATGCTGGCAGCGCCGGTTGCTTCGCCCGATATTTCAGGCGAATCTACTTCACCATTAATACCCGCAGCCCCGGAGGCTTCAAGCGTAAGTTTATGCTGGGTTTTTAGAATACCGGTAATTTTTACATCGGCCGCACCGGAACTCTCAATGTTGCTAATTTCAGGTGCTACTATATACACTTTATAATGACCATTATTAAAATTCACGCCATTTCTGGTGCTGATATGTAAAGTGTGGCCTGACACTGTTGTTTCAATATCTTTTATTAAATTATCATCAGCTTCTACCGTTACTTCGGTAGAAGAACCATTTTTTATTTCTACTTCATAAGCGCCACCAACGGAAACGCCTGTAAAATTACCCGTAGTACGGTTTTCGGTTATTATATTACCGCTGCCCTGTATCTGTCGGCACGCATTTAATAATAAAGTAAGCAAAACCACTGCTGCTAATTGTTTCATATTTATTTTTTTTACAAAGATTTAAAATAAAAAGGTGGTTTGCAAACCACCTGTAGCACAAATGTTACCCTTTATACATGAATGTAAGGAGAATACAATTTAAAAAATCGCAATTGATTCATAAAAAATTGTTATCCCGGCACATCAATGGGTTGATAGTTTTATATTTGCCCCCTTATAACCAACAACTATATGAACTTTAAACGTGTGAATAACATTTCAGGATGGATAATCTGTATCATCGCCTGTACTGTTTACATAATGACCATGGAAGCAACCGGCAGTTTTTGGGACTGTGGTGAATTTGCTTCCAGTGCATACAAATTACAAATTCCCCATCCCCCGGGCGCCCCAGTGTTTGTGCTGATAGGGCGTTTGTTTATGGCACCGTTTGATCCTCAGCATGCTGCTACCGGCATCAACCTGATGAGTGCCCTTGCCAGCGGTTTTACCATTTTATTTTTATACTGGACTATTACACATTATGCCCGTAAACTGGTACAAAAAGGTGATGAAGAATTAAATAACGCACAGTTGTTTAGCATTGTAGCGGCGGGCAGCGTGGGTGCATTGGCGTATTGCTTTTCCGATTCGTTCTGGTACAGTGCGGTAGAAGGCGAAGTATATGCACTGTCTTCCTTTTTTACCGGGCTTGTTTTTTGGGCGATGGTGAAGTGGGAGGCTGCTGTTACTGAAGAAAATAAAAGAGGCATTACCGGCCATTTTACAGGGGCCGACAGATGGCTAATCTTAATATTTTACCTGATGGGCCTGTCTATCGGTGTGCATTTGCTCAACTTGCTGACAATCCCGGCCATGGTAATGATTTATTATTTTAAAAGATATAAAACAACCAACTGGGGCATATTCTTTTCTTTTATACTAGGTTGTGCTATTACCGGCATCATTCAAAAAGCCGTAATACAATGGACCATTAAAGGAGCTGGCAATTTTGATATTTTATTTGTAAATGATTTTGGAATGCCGTTTTTTAGCGGTTTTGCTTTTTTCTTTGTATTGCTTGGCGTATTAATATACTTTGCTTTGCGCAAAGCCAATGAAAAAAACTGGAACTTTTTAAAACTGGCCCTATGGAGTTTTTCTTTTATGTTGTTGGGCTACAGCAGCTATTTTACTACCTTAATTCGCAGCAACGCAGATACAGCTATTGACATGTATAATGTTGATAATCCTGTAAACCTGGTTGGCTATCTTGCCCGTGAACAATACGGTGATTTTCCGTTGGTTATTGGCCAGGATTTTACCGCACAGCCTACCGACCAGCAATATGTTGACACTTACATCAAAGGCAAAAAAAATTACGTAAAAAACGGCCGCAAAATAGAAACTACTTACGCGGATGAGGACATGCATGTATTCCCAAGAATGTGGGACCAGAGCAATGACCAGGGACATGCCGATTATTATGCCAGTTTTGCAGGCCTGGGTAAAGATCCCAAAACCGGTGAGTGGAGTGGCAAACCCACCATGGCTGACAACATTAGTTTTTTTCTACAATACCAGGTGGGCTGGATGTATATGCGTTATTTTATGTGGAATTTTGCCGGCAAACAAAACGATGTGCAGGGCGTCGTAATGGGAAATGTTAGAGACGGCAATTGGAAAACCGGCATCGCTCCGTGGGATAATGCCCGCCTCGGCGACCAGTCTTTTATGCCGGAGAGCATGAAGCGCAACAAATCTAATAATAGCCTTTTCGCCTTACCGTTGATATTGGGTTTACTTGGTATAGTGTATCACTATCAAAAAAATAAAAAAGACGGACTTGTAGTAGGCTTGCTGTTTTTCTTTACAGGTTTTGCTATTGTTATTTATTTAAACATGCCGGGCAACCAGCCAAGGGAAAGAGATTATGCTTTTGTAGGAAGTTTTTACGCCTTCGCCATTTGGATAGGTATCGGCGTATTGTTTGTAAAAGATCTATTACAGAAATTTATGAGTGCAGGTGTTGCCAATTATGTGGCTGCGGGGGCTTGTTTCCTCGCTGTACCTGTTATTATGTGCAACCAGGAATGGGATGATCATGACCGTGGTAAAAAAGTATTGGCAAGAGATCTGGCCATTGATTACCTGGAAAGCTGCGCCCCCAATGCTATTTTAGTTACGTTCGGCGATAATGACACTTACCCCTTATGGTATGCCCAGGAAGTAGAAGGCCGTCGCCGCGATATCCGTGTTATTAACAGCAGTTTACTGGGTACAGATTCTTACATTAACCAGTTGCGATACAAAATTAACCAGAGCGATCCTATTGACCCCATCTGGTCGGCTGAACAAATTGAAGGTGCTAAAAGAGATTACATTTATTATGCACCAAAAGCAGGTATTGATCCGAATCAGTATATGGACCTGTATACGATGATGAAAGATTACGCTGGAAGTGATGACCCGTCAAAAGTAGAACAGTCAAGAGATGGCTCCGTACTAAATGTATTTCCAAGCAGAAAGGTGAAAGTACCGGTGGATGTTAACGTGGTAAGAGCCGATAGTACCGTTAATGCTACTGACAGCGTGGTGAGTGAACTGAAATTTGATATCCCTGCCAGGAGTGGCTTACAAAAAGGGGAAACCGCCATTTTAAACATCATCGCCGCCAACAAATGGAAACGACCTATTTACTTCACCAGTGAATATAATGAGCTGGGATTTGGTCAATACCTTCGCCAGGATGGACTTACCTACAGGCTTGTTCCTGTATTGAATAAGGATGTAAATGACAACTGGGCGTATGATAAAATGATGAACAAGTTCGTGTTTGGTAACGCTAATGTAAAGGGCGTTTATTTTGATGAGGAAAACCGCCGCCACCTGAACAGCATTCGTTTAGCATATGCCAGAGCCGCTGCCAATTTAGCTGAAAACGGCAAACAGGCAGAAGCAAAAAAAATGCTTGAAAAATGCGACCAGGGAATGCTGGAGGAGAATATGAGTTATGGGATGGTTTCCCGTTATCAGCAACACAACTATACTTCTTACCAGTTTTTGGACGCCTGTTATAAAGCAGGAGATACTGCACTGGCAGAAAAAGTTACCCGTAGTTTAAAGAAAGATCTTGAACAGCAAATGGTTTATTATAATAGCCTGAATGAAGCACGACGTGGGCAGTTTGACCAGGAAAGAGGCGAAATGCCCGTCGCCGAAAATTTACTTAGAGGTATTCAGCAAATGGAACAATTTTATAAAAATCCAAAGCAACTGGAGGTTCCTGGCACAATTAGCAATAACACTGCTCCAGCAAAAAAAACAGATAGCGGTAAAAAGAAATAATTTACCGTATAAAAAAGTCCTTTCATCTCCGCAGGTGAAAGGACTTTTTTATTTAACAAACGAACCAATTGATTCACCTGATTGTTCAGTAAATTGTGTGTGGTTGCAAGCAAATTTTTGATATGCCCACTACAGGTTTAAAAATACAAAACAAGCGCTATCATTTTACAATCGAATGAATATCATTGCCTCCGCTGATTTTTTAATTTAATACGCTTTGTTATGAAAGGATATAATTTCTCAAAACATGATCTAAACGAAAACGCCAAAAGCCGTTTTGAACAACTACTGGATATATTTACGCAATTACTTACTTACACCAACGGTGATGTAGGCGAAGCCATGCAATGGATGAATGAGTTGGATAACGAATATAAGCTCACCAATAATGATTACGGAATGGGCGATTTTTATGAGGACC
>JANYFI010000334.1 GCA_025362765.1 Ferruginibacter sp.
TTGGTGATACCAACAGCCCTGTTACGCCTGTTTACATGAAAGGAGACGTACCGGAAGCAACACAAATGGTAATGGATCTTCGGGAGAATTATCATATATTTTGTTCCATTGTAGTATATCCGGTTATACCGAAAGGAGAAATCATTTATCGCCTGATACCTACCGCAGTGCATAGTGAAGAAGACATTGAAACTACGCTGAATGCTTTTGAAGCTACCAAGAAAAAACTGGATGCGGGTAAATACAAAGCAGCAGATATTCCGGATATGGCAGAGAAGGCTTAGTGTGCTCAAAAGATGCTTTCAACATATAAAATCACATCGCATTAAGGTACCCAACAGACTTCTAACAGCCTTTGTTTATTTTAGATGATCGATTAAAAAATCTGTGGAACACTCACGATTTAGCGTTAATTTTACAAATTATAACACATTTATAAATAAAGAATCAATGTATATAAGGGAAGAAGATACAAAGAAGGATGACAATACCCTATGGATAGGAGTTGCAATTGTAACCGTGCTTGAAATAGCCTTTTGGTTACTTTTCTATTGGATACATACCAAGATCAGACCTTAATACAAATTTCTTTTTACAAGCAGAAGTAAAATAGTTGAATTAAGAACCAGTGTCGAATTAATTGTGTCTCCAACATTCTATCAAGAGTTTGAGGATGCAACTACTTTATTGACATTGTTTACTACTGAAATTATCCCATTTCCATTCTATTTTTTTATATTGCCGTTCCTTAATTCAACAGCGTTTTTTTCGCCAGTACTTTCAACAGAAAGGCAAATGGTCTAACCATAAAAATTTCCATCTAGCCAAAGCTCGGCTTCTACAGTTGGGTTGCCTCTGGAATTGAGGCCTTCTCAGGATACTAATTTTATTATTTTATTTTTTGATAACTTTATTTTAACGGAACAACCATTACGGGAATACGGGTATGTTTAATTACATATTCGGCCACACTGCCAACAGGTAGCGAAATACACTATCGATAAAGCCACCCAGCCCAATTGCTATGATAGGGAATAGTTTCATATTAGATCATTAAATGCCCAAAATTCAACTTCTGTAAAAATGACTGTTTTGTTTTTAAGCATTGCTTTGTGGGTAATGAAAAACAATTCGGGTTTTTCATTCGTATCCACCAACTTAAAGCATCCCCTTTAAACCGCTATTGTCCGCTTCCATGCTGTAATGAGCAATTTTACTGCCACTCTCACAGGCTGCATGTGTATGATAGAATGAGCATTCATAATGCCCGCTTTTTTTGCCTCGTCCATTATTTTACTATACTTAATTTTTGGAAACAATTTGTGAATAAACTTTTCACTGTTAACTGTTTCACCAGATGTAAAGAAAATTTGAAGCTTCCTTATTTTTTGTTCTTTAATGTTTGTATCCATTTTGCCTGTTTTTTTCTTTTACCTCTTTGATGGTCTCTTCATCATGATGAACAATATGAAATTTTGATACGGCGACTCTTTGTGAGTGATAAATACCGGAATGCCCACTAAAATAATAGGCCGTAAAGCATGCCACTGCATAATATATTATATTTTCTGAACCGAATAATTCAATACCCATCAGTGTGCAGGCTAAGGGTGTATTGGTGGCTCCGGCAAATACTGCTATAAAGCCAAGCCCCGCAAATAAATCAATGGGCGAACCGGTTATTACAGCCATTGTGTTACCCAATGTTGCACCGATAAAAAATAGTGGCGTTACTTCGCCACCTTTAAAGCCCATGCTTAATGTTATTGCGGTAAGTAATAATTTCCAGAACCAACTGAAATACCCGGTACTGCCAGCTTTAAAAGCATTGACAATACTAACCCCGTTTGAATCAGGATTGGTTACTCCTAAACCCAGGTAATCAAATGTGCCCAGTAAATAACTTATGCCAACAATTAACACCGCCCCCACAACTGGTACTAGCCATTTTTTAGGAATGTATTGATTTGATTTATTTTTAATTAAATGAGACAATTCTGCAAACATGTATCCTGCCAATCCAAATAACGTTCCCGCCATTACAACTTTAAATAACAGTACCACATCAAAAGCTATATGTGAGAAATATCTTGTACCATTATCAATAAATGAAATGTGGTATTGGGTATGATGTATACCACAGGAGGTACAGGTAATATCCGCAATGATACTCGCAATTAAACAAGGAATGAGTGCATCATATTTTATCCTGCCAATGGTTAACACTTCCAGGGCAAAAATAGCACCCGCAACCGGGGTGCCGAATACAGCCCCAAAACCAGCCGACATACCACACATAAGTAATATTCTTTTGTGTTCATTATGCAATTTAAACCAACGGGAGAATAAAGCAGCAATGCTGCCACCCATCTGCACTGCTGTTCCTTCACGACCTGCAGAACCACCGGCTAAATGAGTGATGACGGTAGTAAACAATACAAGGGGTGCCATTCGGGCAGGTACGCCACCACCGGGCTTGTGTATCTCGTCCATGATAAGGTTATTGCCTGCATCTGAATTTTTACCATAATAACGGTACAACCAGGAGATAATAATACCGGCAGTGGGGAGTAGAAATATGAGCCACATATTTTGCAATCGGGTAGTTGTGGCAAGATCCAGTAACCATAAAAATAGTGCTACCAGTAAACCTATGGTAACAGCAACAGGGAAAATCAGTAAAGTCCAGCGAAGAAGATGTTTGGCAATGTAAAATTGCTCTAAAGAATATTTCGTTTTTTTCATCCTACAAATAGTTTACAGTGTAATTATTAAATTACTATTTGTAGGCGCCATTAGTCTGTAATTGTTAGACGGTTGGTTCAGGAAGACACCATTTCCTGTTAAATAAAAAACAAATGTAAGAATAATTATAATCTAATTCATCAACCAGCATACCAAGCCCGACAAATTCGCAAAGCAGCTATAAAGCCGACACACAAAACCTCACTTTGCAAAATACCTGACTTGTGCGGCAGCTTCAACGAAACACGCTGCTTGTCAAGAAAGAATGTATTGAAGGCGGTTAAGCAGGAAGACAAAATTTTGATGATCAATATTAAGGGTTGATTTTAAAACGGACTAAATTATTTTTGGTTAACGATTACCATACATTGAATTTAAAACTGAAAACATACGCAAACTGAATAAGCAGATAACAAGGTTTATAAAACAAAATGGATGGTTAAATATCGGCTTCGATACATAAATTAAACTATTTTGCACAACGGTATTTGCATACAAGCCACTGTCTTTATTAAAGTATAAATTCATTCATCGTGAAAAAAAGTTTTTTATATCTACTTTTATTGTTGATTACTCAATGCAGCATTGCACAGCAGGCAAATTTTAAATCCTCTTCGAAATATTCGGATTTACCTCCCTTCAGTATTACAAAAGCACCCGACAGCAGCCTGTTTGAAAAAGCTAATATTGCAAGAAATAAAAATGTCATCCTCATGGTATTTAGCCCCGATTGCGATCATTGCCAACACAAGATAAAAGAGATTGTGGCGCACATCGGTTTGTTTAAAAATACACAGATCGTAATGATATCTAACCTAGGTTACCTATATGTAAAAAAGTTTTATGAAGAATATAAACTGGCTAAGTATCCCAACATTGTAATGGGTATGGATTATCGCTACCAGTTGGGCAACTTCTTTAACATTGCTTCTGTACCCGCTTTGTTTCTTTTTAATAAAAACGGGAAATTTGTAAAAACTTTTGACCGCGATATGCCGGTGCAGGCCATAGCCAAATCATTATAAATACAACCACTTTTATAAAAGATAAACGCTGTTTAAATCAATACCATGAATCTGATACTGGTTAGTATTATCCTGCTGTTTCTATTGATAGTAACAGTGTATATTTTTTTACACCAGCCAAAGTTTGGTAAAAGGCCATCCGGTGAGCGGCTCAAAAAAATTCAGCAGTCGCCTAATTTTAAAAACGGGCAATTTCAAAATCTAAGTGATACGCCAGACATTACAGACGGCGCCAATTATTTTACTGTATTAAAAGAATTTTTTTTTTATAAAAGCAAAAGAAATAAGCCTGCTGCAACCTTACCTTCTAAAAAAGCAGATTTATTTCATCTTTCTAAAGACGAAAACACATTGGTTTGGTTTGGCCATTCTTCTTATTTTATACAGGTGGATGGAAAAACAATTTTAGTAGATCCCGTGCTTAACGGCAGCGCCTCCCCTATTCGCTTTACCACCCGCAGTTTTGCCGGATCGGATGTGTACACACCAGAAGATTTCCCTGCTATAGATTATTTGATTATCACACACGATCACTGGGATCACCTGGACTATGACACCGTTATAAAACTACAACCCAAAGTAAAAAAAATAATTACCGGGCTTGGGACAGGAGCTCACCTGGAACACTGGGGTTTTAATATAAATGATATTATTGAAAAAGACTGGAATGATTATATACAACTGGAGAATGGATTTTCAGTGAATACCACACCGGGAAGACATTTCAGTGGCAGAACATTTAAAAGAAATGGCGCTATGTGGATGAGTTTCGTATTAACCACGCCTTCCATGAAAATATTTATTGGCGGCGATTCCGGTTACGACACACACTTTAAAACCGTTGGCGATAAACATGGTCCTTTTGATTTAGCCATACTGGAATGCGGACAATACAACCGTTATTGGAAACACATTCACATGATGCCTGAAGAAGTGGTGCAGGCGGCAATTGATTTAAAAGCAGCGGTACTGTTTCCTGTGCATTGGTCAAAGTTTTCCCTATCGCTACATGCCTGGGATGAGCCGGCGATAAGGGTTACAGCCGAAGCGATTAAAAAAAACCTGGCTATTGTAACACCCATGATTGGAGAAAAAGTTCAGCTTCAACATCCTCCCCTGGTTTATCGCTGGTGGAAACATATTGATTAAATATGATCTACGCATAGCGGTGGTTACCATTAACAAAAAAAATAATTCGTTGTAGGTAAACTAAATCCTTTTGCCAGTGCTATTCCGTTTTTCCATATTTTAGCTATACAAAAAATATTGCCATTTTTACAACTCTATCAACAGGAGACAATAGCAATCGTTTTTTTCATGTTGATAGAGTTGTAAAA
>JANYFI010000175.1 GCA_025362765.1 Ferruginibacter sp.
GGCGCAGTTATGTACATTTAACTGTAACAGTTTCACTAAACACACTGTCAACTATAAGCTATCAACTATTACTAAAAGGTAAATTATCAGCCTTTTCAATAGTCATCAATGGTTTGGTAACTCTATTGGGAGAATGCTTAAATTCCGGTAACATTTTACCTAGTATCGGTGCTATCATATCGCTGTTATGCCCTATAGCGGCAGCTTCCAGCTTAATCAGTAAAGAATAAAAATTGGGATTGGTATCTGAACATTTTTTCGCCCGTAAAATTTTGGGATGGCTGGTAGGGGCAAATTCTTCTGAATCCTTAAATAACTCTTCATACATCTTTTCCCCGGGACGCAGTGAAGTACATTGTATCGCGATATCTTTACCCGGTATAAAACCAGCCAGTTGAATCATTCTGGTAGCAAGGTCGATTATCTTCACGGGTTTGCCCATATCAAAAAGTAAAATATCGCTTGATTTTCCAATTTTTCCCGCTTCCAGCACAAGTTTGGCTGCTTCGGGGATGGTCATAAAATAACGGGTTATTTCCGGGTGGGTAATAGTTACCGGGCCTCCTTCTGCAATTTGCTTTTTAAACGTAGCTACCACAGAACCGGCTGATCCCAGCACATTGCCAAACCGGGTGGTGATAAACTCTGTATTGGATTCTATACGGTCGTTTAAAGACTGAATATATATCTCGGAAACCCTTTTAGTAGCCCCCATAACGTTGGTAGGATTCACCGCTTTGTCAGTAGATACCAAAACAAACTTCTTTACACTGTGCAGCATAGAAAGATCCGCAATTACTTTGGTACCAAAAATATTGGTAAGCACCGCCTCGCTGGAAAAGCACTCCATTAGCGGCACATGTTTATAGGCGGCCACATGAAAAACAATATCCGGCTGAGCCGCTCCAAATAATTTTTTAATCCGCATGTAGTCTCTTACGGAAGCCACTTCCGCCTGGATAGTATTGCGCATTCCCTTTTGTCTCAACTCGTATTCCAAATCAAACAAACCAGACTCTGCCTGGTCTAATATAATCAGCTTTTTAACATTATATCCAATTAACTGGCGGCAAATTTCGCTACCGATTGATCCCGCAGCGCCTGTCACTAATATCGTAGCGTTTTTGTATTCTAATTTCGACTCATCATTATTCGGCAAAACAATCTCATCCCTTTCCAGTAAATCTTCAATATTCATTTCCTTCACCTGTTTTTTTTGAAACAAGCCGCCAGACCATTGATTGGCATGCGGAACTAGGTTTACTTTTATTTTAAAGGGAGCGCATAAATCAGTCAATTCAATTTTTCTTTCCACACTAAGTTTATCAATAGCGATATATACTTGGGTAATGCCTTTACTTTTAAACAATTTCGCCAGTTGAACTTTATCCGCCGCATTGTAAATGGGCAATCCCTCTAATTTTTTTCCTATTTTATAAGAGCTGTCATCTATAAATCCAACTAATGTAGTATTAATTTTTGCATCCTGCTGCAGTACTTTCTGCGTAATTTGCCCCATCATGCCCGCACCAAAAATCAGGGTACGGTTAGCAGAGTTGGGACGAGCCTGCGCCATAAAATATATTTCTTTTACCAACAACCTAAACGCTACCAATACAAATATTACTGCGAATAAATTTATTACCAGCATTGCCAGGGTTAGCTTTCCTGATACAATGCGACTGGTATCTGCTGAAAAAATAATTCCCCAAATAGCAAACTGTAAAAATGCAAATTTGATAATTCTTACAATATCCCTGGCTTCCGAATAGCGTATAATTCCTTTATAAATAGCAAATACCACGATACAAAAAATACTTACAGCAAGGTTAGTAACCAGCGCAGGTAAAAACAACCGCAAATCCACAAAATTTAGCGACAGGTGTTGAATTAAGAAAAACGAAAAAGTAAAAGAAACTGTAACCAATATAATATCACAGCAAAAAATAATCCACCTGGGGGCAAATTTTTTCAGAAAAAATTTTGACATAATCATTTAGTTTAATTGCGGGTAGCGGATATTGGTATAGTTAAAATATTCAGGGTTTCAAATAGAAGCTAGCTATAAAAATCTATTTACTAACTCAT
>JANYFI010000392.1 GCA_025362765.1 Ferruginibacter sp.
AAAATTTTTATTCATAATTGAAATAGTTTTGAGCGTGGCGAAAGTAAGTTGCTTTTGCAGATAATCCAAAGTTTTTAGCCTGTGTTCATTTAAAAGTTTCAAACATTTAAGTCTTCATTGTTTTGCCGTTTGTCAAAAAACAAGAATCATTTATAATAAAATGTTGCCTTGCTGATGTGAAGTATATAAATTGCAGGCTTCATTTTAAGGAGTATGCCTTGCTTAAAATCATTCGCTAACAACTTATTAAAACTTAACAAATATGAAAAAATCCATTTTGATTGCTGCTTTTGTTTCGGCTTTTCTTGGTTCAAAACCAAACTCGAATTGTTCCAGCTCCGCATTGGAGCTGGCTAGTTCGGCAGCACGTTTATTTAGCTGTTCATTCAATTCTTTAAGTATGATTTCGTTTTGTATTCTTTTGCTGATGTCTTGCATGGCGCCGATGATACGGTAAGGCGTACCGTTGTTATCGCGAATAATGAGCGCACAGTCGGAGACATTTGTATAGGTTCCGTCAAATTTTCTAAACCGGTATTCTGCCTCCCAGTAATTTTTATCCTTATCCGCTATCAACTTGTTGATACTACTTATCATAGCTTCCCTTTCATCGGGGTGTATAAAAGTTTGCCAGGACTGAAATCCGGGCGTGAGTTCTTTCATTTTATATCCAAACAATGTATTAAATCCCTCACCCCAAAACACCGTATTATCGGCCAGGTCATAATCCCAGATGGCATCGGAAGTAGCTTTGGTAGCATATTCAAATCTTTCAATACTTTTAATCAGTGCCTGCCGGGACTGGATAATGCCGGTAATATCGTTGGAAGTTATCATCACGGCGTTTCTGTTGTTATAAAATATCGAATGTCCTGTGATATCAACATCTAGGCAAATACCGCTTTTTGTAAGATGCCGCCATTGCCCGAAATTAACAATGCCGTAATTATTTATTTCCTTGTTCAACCGGATTACAGCGTCTACCTGGTCGGGTGTAAATAATTCTTTGATGGTCATAGTTAAAAAACCGGCACTGGTGTAGCCATAGCGGGTAATTGCCGCATCATTTACTTCCATTATCTGCAGTGTTTCCAAATCGTATATCCAGTTGGGAAGCGGATTGCAATTAAATATCATCCGGTATTTTTCTTCCGAATCCTTTACTGCTTTTTCGGCCTGTTTTAGAATGGTGATATCCTGCGTTGTTCCTTCCAATGCAACCGCCTGGCCCAAATTGTTGTATAACAGCGTTCCTTTTTGCAAGAGTACTTTTATGGTGCCGTCGTTTAATACAATTCGGTGTTCAAAATCGTACGATCTTTTTCCGGCCAGCGCTTCCGTGTAAAATTGCATTACTCTTTTTACATCGTCCGGATGAATGGCTTCCACTATTTTTTGCAACGCGATCGGTTGATCGGTTTTTACAAATCCGTGTATGCGGTATAATTCATCCGACCAGAACGCCGTATTTGCTTTAATATCTACTTCCCAGTATCCCAACTTTGCCATCTGCTGGGCTGTTTCCAATTTTTTATTTGTGGCAAGCAGGTTATCTTTTTGCAGCTTATTTTCCGTTATATTTCTGCTATAACAGGCAATGCCGGTTATTTCTTTACCATTGTAGATGGGATTAAAAGTAACTTCAGTCCATTCTGTAATGGCCAATGCAGGGTTGCTGCCTGATGAAATTTCCTTTTTGATTGTTTCACCCGATAATGCGGAATAATACATTTCATGCCAGATAAGCAACATATCTTCAGAATAAACATCTTTTCTTAACAGATAATCGCCGGGTTTTAAGCTGATGCCTGTCGCTGATTTGTAAATTTTCATGAAGGCCCTGTTGCCGGCAATTAATTTTAAATCTTTAGTAACACTCCAGATTAAATCGTCGGTACTGTTAATCAATGCTTCCTTATCCCTGCGTTCAAAATTTTTTAAACTTTCTGCCTTTTTTTGCTCTGTCACATCCCTTATAAAAGAGCAGAAAAATTCCTCTCCTTTTTGTTTAATAGATTGAATGGTCATTTCCACAGGAAACTCCCGCTGATCTTTTCGGAGTGCATATAAACTCATCCTATTGTTTAATGCAGGGCCCTGCCCTGTATTAAGGTATTTATCCATTCCTTTCTGGTGTGGATTGCGGAAACGTTCGGGAATAATTATGCTGGCTACGCTCCGTCCCATAACTTCCGATTCTTTCCAGCCAAATATTTTTTCTGCCTGTGGATTCCAGAAAATAATGTTTCCTTTTAAATCCATACAAATGATCGCATCCAGTGCGGCATTCATTATCAGGCTCAGCTTTTCTTCACTTTCGCGAATGGCATCTTCAGATTTAATTCTGCCGGTTACATCATCCAGTAAACTCAGCACGCATTTATGGCCGTTGTACTCTATGATGTTGTCAGTACTTTTCATGTATATCAGTTCGCCGTCTTTTTTTTTGTGCGTCAATATACGGTCGCTTATATAGCTGAAAGCTGATTCATTTTTCAGCATTTTATTCAAGATCAAAATTTCTGACCCGGGATGAAGGGAATCGATTGTTAGTGATAGAAATTCTTTTTTTGTATAGCCGTATTTCTTAAGGGCAGAATGGTTTGCTTCGACAATGCGGTGGGTTGTAAAATTAAAAATAAACAAGGGCAATGGATTGCTGTTGAATACGTGCTGGTAACGCTGTTCGGATAGTCCAAGCGCCTGCTCCTGTTCTTTTTTTTCTGTTGAATCCCTGGCGATGCAATACAGGTGGTTTTCATTTTTATCCCATCTTGCCAACCAGGAAAGGGTAACAATACTTCCATCTTTTCTGATGTACCTGTTTTCGAAGTCATTTAGAGACATTTGTTTTTCCCCCAAATTTTTCTTTCCTTCCAGGCTACGCTGCTTGTCTTCTTCTATTATAAAATCAATATACTTTTTGCCAATCAGTTCTTCCGGTTGATAGCCCAGTATTTTTTCACAGGCTTTGCTTATCTGTGTAAAACGACCTTCTGCATCAATCTCGCATATCATATCAAAAGAGTAATCAAGTATCCGCTGTCTGTCTGCCAGGGTTTTGTTGAGTAGCCTAATCGAATTGTTTTCTTTGGTGATATCAGTAGCAATACAATATACCCCGGTGATTGAATTGTTGATAATAATAGGCAACGTCACCACGCATACGTGAAGAGTATTTCTTTTAGCGGTGAAAATTCTTATTTCATGGTCCTGTGTTATCCCTTGTTTTGCATTTTCAAATACAGATTTTACCTTCAGTAGGTCTTCAGAAAATATAAAATCTGTATAATGCATTTTTAGCAGGGCTTGTTGGGAAGTTTCCGCTTTCACTGCCATTATATTATTGGCGCTTGTTATACAGCCATCCATATCCAAAGCGAAAACAGCCGCAGGGTTTTGATAAAACAGGGACTGATACCTTTCCTTGCTTTCTTGTAATTCCCGCTCCATTTTTTTTCGGTCCGTAATGTCCTGTATAACGCCGATTAAAATATCAGGACTACCTTGTTCATTGTATTTGGTTGACTGATAGGTCATGATATTTCTTTCTTCTCCTTTGAGTGTAATAATTCGCGTTTCCAGTTGCTGCGATTCCACTTTGTTGGCCAAACCATTCTTAAGCCACTGCAAATAAGTGTCTTTTTCATCGGGGTGAATAAATTGCACGATCCCTTCTTTGGATGGTTCTATACTTTGAGGTTCCAGACCTATAATTCTGTAAAATTCATCTGACCAGATGCGTTTACCAGTATGGATATTTATTTCAGCACTGCCAATTTTTGCTATTTTTTCAGCGCTATATAATAATTTTTTTATTCTCTCTTTTTGCTTTTCCTCCGATTTTTGGCAGGTGATATCCTGCATAACTCCCAGGATTTTCAGGGGTTTTCCATCCGCATCATACTGCGCCTGTGCATAAACAAGAATATTTTTTTCTTCTTCGTTGGTAGTAATAATCCTGATTTCTACCCTGCTAAAAGTTGATTGTTCTGCAAGCTTAGTGAAAAATGTATTGATATAATCAGCTCTGTCGTCATTGTGTAAAAACTGAATAAAATTTTCCTGGGTGGGTTCAATAGATCCAGGCTCTATGCCCAATATTCTATAAAATCCGTCGCTCCAGATATTTTTATGTGTTAAGTAGTCTATTTCAATGCAGCCTACGTTGGTTATATTCTCTGCCTGCTTTAATAAATTTTCTGTCTCGACTATTTTTAAATCCTTTTCTTTTTGCCTGGTAATATCTCTTCCGGTTATGCAGGCACCAATAACTATATCGTTCTCTTTTACGGGGCTTACATTAATGTTGATCCATAAAGGTGTAAGGGTTTGTTTATTGGTGGATAGCAAATCGTAGTTGCTCGATTCCCCTCCCATTGTTTTTAAAAGAATATCTTTAAAAAATTCTTTTCGGTGTTCTTCCACATAAGTAAAAATATTGTCGCCAGTCTGCATTTCTTTGCTGGTAAAAAAGTTGTATCGGGCAATGTTGTTGCAACTTTTTACGGTATAATCAGCGTTAATTAATGCAAATCCTTCGTCTGTATTTTCAAAAATTGCTTTGAGGTTTGCCTCAGAAATTTTTATTTTTTGTACGGTCTCTACTCTGTCAGTTACATCCCTGAAGTTATTTACAATACCTTGTACAGAAGGATAATGCACTAAGTTATTAAAATTGCTTTCTGTACATCTCCAGCTGCCGTTTTTGTGTCGCATCCGGCACAGGAAATTTCGCACAAAGATGCCCTGATGCGACAATATCTCTTCCCAGTTTTGTTTAAGCCCGGATATGTCGTCAGGATGCACGAGCGTAAATGGATTTATCTGCAATATTTCTTCGGCTGAATACCCTAATACGGCCGTTATCGCTCCTGACACATAAGTCAGTATTCCTTCGGGTGTTAAAATAGCGACAGCCTCATGGCTGTTATCAACAAGCATTTTATATCTTTCGTTACGGCTGGCGAGTTGTTCCTGTACCTTTTTCTTTTCTGTAACGTCAACGGATGTTACAAAGGCAGCGTAAATAGTTCCATCATAATGCAATGGTTTAAAATGGTGGAGAATTGTTACGCTTTGATTATCCAACACATATTCTATTTCGTCCGTAATTGTTTCTCCCGCAAAAACACGGGTATAGTTTTCTTTAAATCGGGAAGCCTGGCTTGCAGTGGCGGAAGATAGTATGGGTTCTCCCAAAGCAAATTTCTTCTTAAAGAGCAGGTTGCAAACCACGTTAAATTTGTTATTAAAATTTACAATGGTCAAATCGGGATTAACAATTACAAAGCTTTCTTCCGTATTGTTCAGCAATAACTGGTTTTCCCTGTGTAATTTTATCGATGTTGAAATATCGATCATGTTTACCGTTGTGTATTCTTCGCCGTCATCATCGCTGAATGTTGAAGAAGAAACTTCAATCGTAAACCGAAATTCATTTTTTTTGATGCCAGTTAAAGAGCCTTTGGTATGGCCTTCTTTTTTACTCGCCGCCAGGTAAAGGCTAAAATTGGAATCTGTAGTATCAATAATACCCTCTCTTCCAATTTGTTGAAATTCAGCCAATGTATAGCCAAACATATCGCAGGCGGCTTTATTGGCATCAAGTATTTGTCCGTTAGGCCTTGCTAAAAAAAAGGCCGTTAAGGAATGCTGAAATATTGATCTGTATTTATGTTCCGGTTGCTCTAATGTAAGTATATTGTTATTCACCGGCGGCAGAAAAGGCTCTACCGTAAGCACGTGGTATAGAAATCCATCATTATGGGATACCTGCACACAAGTAACTGCGATAGTTATAGTATCACCGTTTTTGTGGTGTCCTTTCCATATAAGGGTATTTTTTTCCCCCTGCAACGGTAGGGGATTGGCGCATGTAAAAATATCCGGTGCAGAGCCATTGCTTATTTCCTGTTTGGTGTAGCCAAAAATATGGCAAAAACTTTCATTGGCATCTGCAACAGTAACGTTATCAGTCACAACAAAAACGGCCTGTTCTATACAGTCGAATAAAGGGGATAAAAAGGTATTCTTTTTAAGGTTTGTTTCGGAGGTAGCATTGATATCAGCACATATGGCGTTATTGAGGTTTTTTGCTCCGCCATTTTCAACAGCAGCTTTCTCACCCTGTATCACTTTCTTTTCAGTGATAGCGGCCTGCGTTTTGACGGAAACTTTCTTCATTGTATCACTGGTTTTTCTACGGCCTTTTACCGTTGTGAAGATTGCTTAAAGGTATATCTGTGAGCGTTATCAACAATAAAAAAATCATAAATTAATTTGCATTTCACCTTTTTTATTATTCACCGTTCCTGCCGGCAATCAAGCAACTACGCTATCAGTTCAGGTATTTATAAAGTTCGTCTGCCACCGACAGTTGCCTGTTGAAAACATCCGCTTTAAGCAGCCTGGTTATAAAATAGGCGGCTTTTATTATCTTCCACTAAAAGTAAATGCAGCGACTTCATCATCAATATTTATTAATAGATCACCTGTTGTTGCGGCAATCATTTTGCAGGGATTGCCGCAAAGCAAACAGGTTGATTATACCGGCAACTGACGGGTTAATCAACCTGTTTCTTTTAATGGGTAGTCAAAATGAAAGTCCAGGTAACATGTATTTGAACTTTTCAACCGGATTCAAACGGGAGTAACTAATTCCTTTATTTGAAACAAAAATAATGCTAACCATCTTGTTTTAAGGTAATATAGCAATGTATTGTTTGTAGTGATTTTACTACAATAATAATTCAGTAAAGCCTTCGTTTAAATAATGATTTATATTGCGTTAAACTAAGACTATCTTTAGAGTAAATACTCTTTTTTTTTGCTATATTTATCATTAATTTAGTGTAGATTAGCATTCCTTTATTCATACCAAACTAAGTTGGATCAATGAAAAAATTTTTAATTGTAGACGACCACGATGTCGTACGCTCTGGTATAAAGGGTCTGTTGCTTGAGTTGTTTAAACCCTCCGAAATAGATGAAGCAAGCGATGGCGAAACGGCAGTGGAGACATTAAAGCGTAATCAGTACGACCTTATTATGATGGACATCCAGATGCCTAAAACAGATACGCTTGGGTTGATGGAATACATTCATATTAAATACCCGAATGCTAAAGTGCTTGTATTTTCAATGAGTGCTGAAGGTATATATGCCAAAAGATTTTTAAAGGCAGGCGCTAAGGGTTTTTTATCTAAAGACGCTCCGCTGGAGGAAATTAAAAAGGCTATTAACCTGGTATTAAATAACAGGAAGTATATCAGCGACAGCCTTGCAGCAACACTTGCTGAAGAGTCTATTTCTGATACCCCAAGTAATCCTTTCAACCTCCTTTCGCCAAGGGAATTTGAAATTGTGTCGTTGCTGTTAACCGGCCAAACGATTAGCGAAATTTCAAAATTACTGAACCTGCAGGTGTCAACCATCGGTACGCATAAAGCCAGGCTGTTTGATAAATTACATGTAACTAATTTGCTTGAGTTAAAAGAAATGGCCACCTCTTATAACCTGTAGCGCAGTTTTTGTATGTAATGGCGCTTTATTAAGCAACGTTGTTCAATACACGTTTTTGTTTTCTTTGGTTGCCCATTGCTGAAATACTTTTAATGCTTCCCGGTTGCTTAAAGCGATAACAGGTATTTTTCTATCGGCTATGTCAACCTTCATTTCTTCGTATATCATTGAGTCATCAAAGCCAATGCCAGCGGCATCTTTCCTGCTATTGGCGTAATAGACCACTTTTGGCCTCGCCCAATAAATAGCACCCAGACACATGGGACAGGGTTCGCAACTGGTATAGATTTCACACCCCTCCAACTGGTAGGTACCCAGAGTGTTACAGGCATCTCTGATAGCGGTTATTTCAGCATGCGCCGTGGGATCCTGGTTGCAAATGACTTTGTTATTTCCACGACCGATGATGGTATCATCTTTTACAATGATACAACCGAACGGGCCGCCTTCATCCTTCATCATGCCCTGCAACGATAAGGCAACAGCCTCCTGCATAAATTTTTCTTCTCTGGTCATACTTTTTTCAAGTGGCAAATACCGTACAAGAGTAATACAATATTTTTATTAAAACGGTTTAAAGAAAATTCCGAGGTGGAATAAATAAGGTAAAAATAAATTTGAAATTTACCTGCACAATTCATTGATGAGATTTTTATGGGCAGGATGGTGCGCTATTAGCACTGCCTTATCGGCCATATCAAAATCGTCAAAATCAAAGCCGGGAGCAACAGTACAACCAACAAAACTGTAACTGCTGCCTGCTGCCGGCCGACTGGCAAACCAGCAATTGGCAGGTACGGTATATTGAAAAAGCTGCCCGTTTAAAATATCATTGCCTAGTGTAATTATTTCCATATCGCCATCCGGTGTAAGTATATAAATCTGTAAAGGATCGCCACAATAAAAATGCCAGCACTCATCACTTTTTATGCGGTGAAAGGCAGAGAAATTATTTTGCTCCAATAAAAAATAAATGGCCGTGGAAAATACCCTGCTGCCGGCAAATCTTTCCGGTAATGCATTGGCTGAAATGGATTCATTGCTTTTATAGGTTTCCTTGTACCAGCCACCTTCAGGATGTGGCTGCAGATCAAATTGCAGTATCAGGTATTCGGCATTCAACATATAATTATAAGCAAGGATGCTATTCTATTTATTTCAATAGACAATGAATCTGTTAAGTGCATTTGACTATTGCGATAAAAACTGGTGCAATATATTGATGGTTTTATCAAGATCTGCGTAAGATAAGGCATTATTTAAAAACCAACTTTCATAGGCAGATGGCGGTAAATACACCCCTTTGTTTAGCATAAAATGAAATAATTGGTTAAACCTGGCAATGTCTGCTGTAGAGGCCGTATCAAAATCTGTTATGTCATGATCGCTGAAATGAATACTGATCATGCTCCCGAAACGATTGATGCGGAAGGCTGTTTTGTGTTGTGTAAAAACTTTTTGCATTCCATCAGCCAGGTATTTTGTCTTTACTTCCAGTTCGTCATAAATAGCCGGATTTGATTTTAATTCATTTAACAAGGTATAGCCCGCAATCATCGCAATGGGATTGCCTCTTAAAGTGCCTGCCTGGTAA
>JANYFI010000180.1 GCA_025362765.1 Ferruginibacter sp.
CCCAGGCAATGCCAAAGCCCGTCATTGGTGCAAATAATAAATATTTATTTTCAATGTGCGGAAAAACGAGCAAGCCAGCACCAGCGAGGATAAGGCAACAAAAATGCACCATTTTGGGGCTGTACTTATGCGCCAGCCAAACCAGCCCGAAGGCAGATAAAAAAGTAGCCACATTGTACCAGCCATTTACCAGCCCTGTCCACCCCACAGCTTCTTCGTATAATTTAGGATTATTGGAAGGTGTGGTATGCCATACAGAAAGTGCAATACTTTTGGATGCATTTTGCCAGTAACAAAACAAGGCATACCATTGAAAAAGATACACCAGAGCCAGTTGCCACATTACTTTTGGCATGTCTTTAATGGCGTGTGCAATTTCAATAAATGGTTCTGCAATGCCCTTTTTATTAGCCCGTAGCGCCGCTAGTTCTTCAGGCGTGGGGGGTATTTCAGGTGTTGTTTTTACAGACCACAATACCGATGCGATGGAACAAAAAGAACCAAGAAAAAAAGAGCCGTATACCCAGCTAGGGATACGCCCATGCCCTTGTGGAAAATATTTTTGAAATACAAACAACGACAGGTTGGCCAGGGTGATACCCAGCCCGGTAAAAAAACTCTGCGTTAAAAAACCTGTGGGATGCTGGCTGGCTGGTAGTTTATCTGCAATAAAAGCACGGTAAGGTTCCATAGCAGTATTATTGCCTGCATCTAAAATCCATAGTAAACCTGCGGCCATCCAAAGACTACTGCTGAAAGGAAAGAAAAACAGGGTGATACTGCACAGTAATGCGCCAATAAAAAAATACGGCTTGCGTCTTCCCCAGCGGGGATGCCAGGTTTTATCGCTCAGTACGCCAATGATTGGTTGAATGAGCAGCCCCGTCATGGGACCAGCAAGATTTAAAATTGGTATCTGGTCAGGACTTGCACCTAAAAAATCATAGATAGGGTTTACTGCACTTTGCTGCAATCCAAAACTGTATTGAATGCCAAAAAAGCCGACATTCATATTGATGATCTGTTGAAAACTCAGGCGGGGTTTTGATAATGGCATATGCAGGCAATGGTTTAATAGCGATAGTGAAAGTAAGATAATTATAGAATCCCTGCAACAGGTTCATTACTTACTTGTTTGCAAACGTTTGTTGTTTACATTTTGCAGTAGGGAAAGATACTTGTATTATAATGATTGACCTTCAACAAGGTAAGAATCTACATACAATTCCTGGTAAGGCACATCTTCTTTTACACAGGTTATCATAGTGGATAGGGCCAAGACGCCTAACTTGTAACCACTTGTTTCTACGTAGGTAATTTCGGGTGTGTATAGTTTTGGGAAAAAATCGCTGTTGCTGATGGTGATCACTGCTACTTCATCGGGAACTCTTAGTTTCAATTCATGAATGGCTTTCATAGCCCCGGTTAAAATTACATCCGTCATACAAAAAATAGTATCCGGCCTGTCTTTATTTTCTAACTGTTGCTTTATAATTTCTTTAATGTTTTCGTAATGGTTGGTATGGTAAATATCAAGTTTGGGTGCATTGGTATTTTGTTGAAATACCTTTCTAAAAGCCTTTAATCTTTTTTGGGTGATGGATAAACTTGGTTCTGCAAAAATAGCCAATACCTTTTTTTTGTTCTTTTTAAGAATGGCTTCTGCTGCAATGGTGGCGGCTGTTTCATCTGCAAAACAAACGGTATTGCAATTGCTGCTATCGGGTACCCTGTCAAAAAAGATAACGGGAATGCCTGATTTGCCCAGGCTTTGAAACAAATCAAAATTAGAAGCATTGGGTGTAATGCAGGCAAATAATCCGGCTACGCGCTGCTTTTTACAATATTTAATATGGTTGGCTTCTATTTCAGGATCATCATCCGTTTTAAGAATGATGAGCATGTATCCTGCTTTTCGGCCTTCATTTTCTACCGCGTCAATAAAGGAGGTATAAAAAAGATTACTTACTTCCGGTACAATCAAACCAAAGATATTGCTATGGCTTGTGCTTAATTGTATAGCGAATGGATTGGGTTCGTACTCCAGCATCTCTGCCAGCTCTCTTACCTTTTGCTTGGTAGTATCTGCAATATCAGGATGATCTTTTAAAGCCCGGGAAGCCGTAGAGATACTGATATTAAGCAGTTGCGAAATTTTTTTGAGCGTTATAACATCTGACATTCTACGGGCAATTATGCATTGTTAATTAGGAGGTTATCAAAGGGCAGCAAACGCTATCTTTTAGCTGCACGGTTTATTGTAAAACACCTTGTTATTAATGGATGAGCGACTATATTAAATCAAACATCCTATTAAGATAGCGATAATTTTTTCTTCAACGCCAAATAAACACCGTTCGTCCAGCCAAAACCATCCTGGCCGGGATATTCGCCTCCGCCTGCAGGTACATCCAGGTTTTCCACATTATACTTCTCCATCATTTTGCCGGTATCGTTAAATACTTTTTCATTGAGTTTTACCCAGCAGTGCGCTATTTTATTCGCCAGCGCTTCATGGTTATAATTATTTAAACCAATATAAGCAATCCATTGCAAGGGTGCCCATCCATTGGGAGCATCCCATTGCTGGCCGGTATTTTTTGTGGTGGTGACAATACCCCCATCTTTTAGTAAAAATTGTCGGGTGGCCGCTTCCACTTTAGCAGCTTGTTCACTATTAGTTATTTTAACAAACAATGGAAACAATCCTGCAGCGGTAATGTTTGAATTTACTTTTTTTGTTGCCAGGTTGTAATCGCAAAAGAAACCGGTTTCACTGTTCCAGCAATATTTTTGAATGGCTGTTTTTCTTTTTTCTGCCAGTAATAAATATTTTTTTTCTCCTGCCATATCTCCGGAAATATAAAATGCTTCCGCAATTGTTTGTTCAATGAAAAATAACAGGCAATTCAGGTCAACAGGAATTATTTCGGTAGTGTGAATTGTTGCAAAACTGGTTCCGTCTTTAAACCAGCGGCTGCTGTAATCCCAGCCAGACGCTGCTCCGGCTCTTAAATGGCTATACAATTGAGCGGCAGGCTGACTGGATTGATGTGATAATTCTACATCTTCTTTGTACGATTCCGGCCGGGGCATATTGTTTTCATCAAAATAACGGTTCAACAGTTCGCCTTCAGGCATGCGCACCACTTGTTTGGAAACACTGGTATCATCATCTAATTCACCTGCGCCCTTCATCCAAAAATGATATTCCGTTTCCAGCGAAGGCAGGTATCGCATTAATATTTCTTTTCCCTTTATACCGGCCAGCAACTGAATCATCAAAGCAAAAAAGGGCGGCTGGGAGCGGCCGATATAATAAGTGCGGTTACCATTGGGGATGTAGCCGACAGTGCTGATGAGGTGAGCGAAATTATCAATCATATTTTCAATCAACTGGAGCATGCCCGATTCTTTTAGGCCCGGCATCGTAAAGTAACTGTCCCAGTAATACACTTCTCCAAACCGGCCACCTGGAACAATATAGGGATATGGCAAGGGAATCAATGATCCTTGTTTTTCATCCGGTTGCCGGGTAAGTACCGGCCACAATTGCTGTATGTTTTCTTCAATAGTTTTGCTGGCATCGCTTGTAAACCCGCTGGCAAAAACGGGGGGCAGATCAAAATGAGTTAACACAAATTCTTTTAAATTAAAATTCGGTTGATCTTTTTGTACCAGGTAATGAGCTGAAATTTTTTCAAGCGGTTCTTTTGGCACACAATCAACAAAAGTTTTCCCGTCTTCAAAAACGCCATTCATCTGAACAGCATCAAAGAGTGGATGGCAATCAAAAAGGTTGATACTATTCTCCATGAAGTATATTATTTTTATCAATGGCCGCCGCCGGTAAATTCAATTGTAGTATTGGTCTTTTTTTGAATCCGGTAAAAGAAAAATAAACAGACCATCAGCACTGTCATTGGTATCAGTGAAAAATAAAATGCATTGCTTCCTCCGATATGTTTAAACAGGTAGCCCACCAGTCTTGAACCAATGGTGCCGCCAATAGCCGAAAAGAAAACGAGCAAAGAAGCCATCGGGCTGTGAAACATTTTTTCGGTCGCACTTAATACAAATGAATTTACCAATGGATAAATAGGCGCCAGGAAAAAGCCAATCAGGGGAAATACATAGGCAATTACCGGAACATCTTTTAATGAAAGAATTTCTTTGGCCTGGATGTTTTGTGTTTGAGGCAACACGAATAAAACCATTAATGCCGCACCTAACAAGCAAGCCGCCAGTATTACCAACCAGTTGATCTTTTTTACAAGTAAGGAAGATATATATCTACCCAATGCGATGGACAACATTAATATGATGGCCATGTACACACTGGTGCGTTCAGGAAGGTGCAATACTTTTTGATTAAACGTGGGCAACCAGCTCATAATGCCCTGCTCCGTCATTACATACATAAAAGCCGCCACCGCAAAAATCAGTACCAGCGGCCTTTTCAGCAGTTTAATCATTTCAATAAAATCATCTGTGATGCTGGTGCCGGGTATTTCATATTTAACTTTAAAATCAGATACTAGCAGTATAACGAATGAGATGGCTATTAATACTGCCAACAAAAGGTAAATGCGCAACCAGGCATCGGGATTTGTGTCGCTGTAAAAAAGCGGGAATACAACAAAGCCTGTTGCAATGCCAATCATAAAAAAACTTTCGATGGAAGTGAGCAGACTTTTATGTTCTTTATCGTTACTCGTGATAATGCCAATCATGGAATAAACCGATACTTTAATAACAGCGAAAGAAATACCCACACAGGCAAACAGGATGCGTACGGACGTAAATGAATTACCATAATACATGCCGATACAACCAACAAATACGAGTGCCAGCGCAATCAGCATCCCGTTTTTATATCCAATCCTGGGTATAAAAGATCCGATGAGAAATGACACAAATGCAATTGACAAATCTTTAAATGCTTCCAGCGAGCTGGCCTCCAATTCATCTACATGATAAGTATTGATGGATTTTTGAATGAGGATACCTACACTGTTTAGCAGAATGGCAAAAACAAAATAGTTTAAATACAGGGAGGTCTTAATTTTCCAATTATTCATATAGCAATTTAATCGTGTTGAGTGATTAAATATACATAACCTTTAAGCCATATGGTTCATGAGGCAGCAAGATTTTTTACACCTATTAAATTAAAGTTCCTCTTTTGGAAAAAACAGACGGTTAGCTTTTAGGCTTTAATAAAAGGTATTTAAAAGAATTATTGTAAGCGCCATCAATAAAAGCAAGCATGGCCGGCCATTTATCTTTTGGGTTATTGACTTTTTTATAAATCTTTTTAATCTTCAAAACAACGATGCCATTTTGCTCCTGCGCCTCACAGGTGAAGGAGCCGGTTTCATTATCAATAGTTGTTTTCATTTCCTTCACTCCTTCAACAGTATAGCCATCAGGTATTTTAAAATTGATGGTCCAGTTAAGGGTTCTTGCGTAGCCAACATTGATATCATTTTTTCTAGTCCGTTCTTCTTTTTTTATCTGCAGTTGAGCGCCTACCAGTCCGGCAACGTTTACCAGGTATTTTTTACCAGCTTTACGTACCATACCAGGCAATTCAAAGTCTTCGGTATATACCAGGTTTTTTACTTTTAAAGACCGGCCATCGCTGGTGATGGCAAAATTTTTATACTTTACTTTTTGCTGGTATTCATCCTGCAATTCATTTTTTACCAGTTCAATCTTTGCTTCTTTAAATTCATCCTTCAAGGCTTTTATAGATTTATTGTATTCCTCTTCCTGTGCATCTTTCATTTTTTCTGTTGGGGATGAACCACCATAATATTTATAGTCGTCCAGCATGTAAGGAATAAATTTCAAGGCCGTAAAAATGGCCCTTGTTTTACTGATGCCGGTAAATGTATTTGTTCTGGACACAACGAGCGTATTCATGTCTGCCGCAAGTGAAGCGTTCATTGTATAGTCTGCCACATTATCCTGGAAACCCGCATCTGGTAAAATGACGGGTGTAATATTTTGCGTATTTTGTTTGG
>JANYFI010000526.1 GCA_025362765.1 Ferruginibacter sp.
GGAATTTTTGTTACCTGCGGAAACCGTTAAATTGTTATTTGTCACAAAGCCGGTTTTATACATAACATTTTGCCAGTCTGTATTTCCGGCAGGTGTATTCGGGTCACCCCCAACTAAAGGCTTTACTGTTACGCTGTTTAACACCGGATTGTTATAGTCGTTGTTCCAGTCGAAACCATAAATTTCTCCGTAACCATCTGTCGGATTCTGTTGATCATTTACTGAAGCCTGCCACAACGCTTTTCCCCTGTCAAGTGAATTCAGCATTTTAAACCGCATAGATTTTTCTGACTGACTTGATACGCTGCTGTTTAGCTGAAAATTTACTTTACCATCTGTGTTACCGCCATTTTTTGTGGTAACGATAATAACACCATTGGATGCACGGGAACCGTAAATTGATTCAGCAGAAGCATCTTTCAACACCTGTACTGATGCGATGGATGCAGCAGGTATATTTTGAAATACTTCTGGTCTTGTGGTAGGCACTCCATCAATGATATACAACGGATCCGTATTGCCTAAAGTATTGGCACCCCGAATTAGTATTCTTCCGTTTGAGCCGTTGGGTGAGCCATCTTTTTCAATGTACAATCCAGCAACCCTTCCCTGCAAAGCCTGCATGGTATTACCCGATGTATTGTTTTTTACCGGCGCTAAATCCACTACCGCCACAGCCCCGGTTAAATCTTTTTTTCTTTGTGAGGTATACCCCACCACAACCACTTGCTCGCCTTCTACAATCCCGGCTTCCATTTCAACAGATGGATTTTGAGTATCGCTTGTAATTTTTACATTGACAGGCTTCATGCCTACAAAAGAAAATACAAGCGTTTCCCCTGCACCCGCTGCTATGGAATATTCACCTGCTTTATTGGTAACAGCAGTTTTGGTCTTTGAACGCACCGTTACGCCGGACAAAGGCGTTTTATCGGCCTTGTTGGTAACCACCCCCGTAATCGTCTTTTGCTGGGCAAAAGAAAACATTGCCAGCAACAATAGTGGCAATAAGAAAAACGCCTTTCTCATAATTGAAATTTTAATTGTTAAATAATTAGTAGCAGTCAAATCGTATTGTTAGTAAAAAAATCCATCGTAGTTTTTAAAAACCCTCCTTTACTTCTCCTTCGTAACTGTTGCTTTCTTTCATTAGCGTAGCCTCCAGCGCTTCAAGCGACACTCCTTTTGTTTCAGGCATTTTGGTAAGCACCCAAATCAATTGCAACATCATCATCACGGCAAAAAAGGCAAAAATTGGCCAGGGATTATCTTTAAATATTCCATTGGTGCTGTCTAAAAAAACAGGTGTTACCAGTGTTATAATGGCCGCAAAAACCCAGTGAACACTGGCGCCAAACGACTGGCCCGTAGCCCGTATTTTATTAGGGAAAATTTCTGAAATAAAAACCCAGATAACGGCACCTTGCCCGATTGCATGCGCCGCAATAAAGAGCAATAAAAAACTCATTAACAATACCGGGCTTGCATGAGCCGAAAAACATCCGGCTACCATGGCAAGGCTAATGATATAGCCAATAGAACCAATGAGCATCAGTTTTCTTCTGCCCAGCCTGTCAATAAGATAAAGGCCGACAAAAGTGAATATTAAATTGGTGCCGCCAATGGCAATTGAGTTAAGCAAAGAATCTTTTGCCCCGAGGCCAATTTTAGAAAGTATCTCCGGAGCATAATATAAAATGAAATTGATACCGGAGAGTTGGTTGAAAAAAGCAATTAAAAATGCCAGTGAGATAATTTTTTTGTGGCTGGAACTAAAAAAGCCACCCGACTTTTCTTTTGCAGATTCATCCAGGTTACTTTTTATGATGGATGCAATTTCCGCATCCGCATCTTCTATTCCAATTAACAGCAGGGTTGCCTTTGCGGCTTCCAGATCATTTCTTTTTGTAATCTGCCAACGTGGACTTTCTGGTACACCCATTACCATAACCGTATAAATAATGGAAGGAACCGCCAGCACGCCCAGCATCCATCGCCAGTCATTGGCACCACCAACACCCTGTAAAAAATAATTGGAAAGAAAGGCGATCAATATCCCAAATACAATATTAAACTGGTACATGGCACCCAGTTTTCCCCTGGTGGCCGGTGTTGAAATTTCAGAAATATACGTTGGCGCTACCACGGATGAAACACCTATGCCAATTCCACCGATGAACCTAAAGAAGGAAAAAGTATAAGGGTCCTGAGCAAGTGCCGAACCAAAAGCAGAGACGGCAAAGAGTAGCCCAATCCAAAACAACACTTTTTTTCTGCCATATTTCTCCGTTGGAATACCTCCAAATATAGAGCCCACCAAGGTACCCCAAAGCGCCATTGACATAATAAAGAAACCGTGAAATAAAGGAGAGGTGTGCCATAAATTCCTGATAGGTAAATTGGCACCGGAGATAACAACTGTATCAAAACCAAAAATAAAACCGGCAAGGGCGGCCACAATGGACCATTGAAATAGTTTACGCTTATTCATATAGCAACTCGTTTATGCCGGTAAAAGTAGCTGCGGGCTATTTTGAATTTGTTGTGTTATCGTTTCAATGAATTACAAAATTGTATTTAAATTAAAAGGCGGGCTAATTATATTGTTATCAACTAGTTATATAAATTTCCCTTATTCTCTCCCAATGGAGTTTTCTAAAATTGTAACAGTCTTTTGTAAAATGATACCATCTGCTTATTTACAACCGGCAACAAATAACCAAATAGAAACAGGACTGAAAGCATTGAAATAAATTTATAAGTTACATTCAAGAAAAATGCATCAACTTGCCTGCATATTTGCTATGCCAAAAAATAATACACACCAGGATCAAAGCAATTTGTTTAGGAATAGAATTCACTTTTTATTCTTCCTGATTTCCATATTTATTATACCATCCTGCTTAAATCATAAAGAGACAAAAGTTTTTACCGTAGGATTTTCCCAATGCACCATGGTAAATAAATTCAGGCAAACCATGCTCAAGGAAATGGAAAGGGAACTCTCCTTTCATCCTGAAATAGATTTCATTTTTAAAGATGCCAATGGAGTTACGGGTAAGCAGATTGAACAGATACAGGAATTGATTGATGAAAAGGTTGATCTGCTAATTGTTTCCCCCAATGAAGCTGCCCCGATTACCCCGATTGTGGAAAAGGCCTTTGCGAAAGGGATAAAAGTGATTATAGTTGACAGGAAGACCGTATCAGAAAACTATACAGCCTTTGTAGGCGCCAGCAATTATGAAGTAGGGGTAAACGCAGCAACCTTTGCAAATTCAGTATTAAAAGGAAAGGGGAATGTGTTGGAAATTTCGGATATCCCCGGTTCTTCAGCAGATATAGACAGGCATAAGGGATTTACTGATTTTTTACAGCAACATACCGGCATTCAATACATAAAAAAAGTATACGAGGAGGGTGATGAAGACCCTTCGGGAGAAAAACTTACTTCATTCTTACAAGCTGATTCAAACATCCAGTTAATTTTTGCGCAAAACGACCGGCTGGCATTTTCTGCTTCCAAAGTTTGCAAAAAAATGGGGCTCGAAGATAAAATAAAAATCATCGGAGTAGATGGATTGCCTGGCGAAAACGGAGGCCTTGATCTGGTTGAAAAAGGAATTCTGGAAGCTACCATATTGTACCCCACCGGGGGAGAAGAAGCTATTTTAACGGGCGTAAAAATAGTCCAAAACAATCCTTACAAAAAAGAAAACCGGCTTGTAACAACCATCATTGATTCTTCCAATGTCAGGATCATGAAATTACAGAATGAGAAAGTAATAGCTCAACAGGAAGATATTGA
>JANYFI010000539.1 GCA_025362765.1 Ferruginibacter sp.
GTTTAATATTTTACTGGTAACGGCCATGGCTATTTTGGGCTGGTATTTTTAGAGGAAGGCTATTTTTTTGAAAAGAACACAAAGAAAAATGAACATTTCAGATAATGACAGATAATTCAAATTATAAAGATGCTTCGCAAATCTCTCCGCCACAGTGGAGGGGCGGTGTTGCTTCTTATCTCCGCGATGTCTTTAACGGCGTAAAATCCTTGCTGGTTGGGCTTCGGCGTACTATGTATTATTTCACTCATCATAAAGAAATCATTACGGAGCAATATCCGGATAACAGGGCGACACTTGTTTTTCCGGAAAGATTTAAAGGCGAAGTAGTGCTGATACACGATGAAAACAATGAACATGCCTGCACGGGCTGCACTGCTTGTGAACTGGCTTGCCCCAATGCCACCATTAAGATCATTACAAAATTTGATCTAACACCGGAAGGTAAAAAGAAGAAGGCACTGGATAAGTTTGTTTACCATCTTGAACTGTGTACCATGTGTAATTTATGCATAGTGGCTTGCCCGACAGACGCAATAAAAATGGCGCAAACATTTGAACATAGTGTGTATAACAGGGCCCATTTGACAAAGATTTTAAATAAACCCGGATCGAAGATAAGAGAAGGTGTGGAGTAATTTGATATGGTTGATTTTAGATTTTGAAATGCATTTATCTGCCAGATTGAAAGCCCTGAAAGGGCGGTATATGGTAACGAGGGGCGAAGCCTTTGGAATAACTGAAACCTGAAATAACAACCCTTAAATGAGCGGATCAACAATTATATTTTACTTGCTGGCTGCACTCACTTTGGTGAGTGGCGTGCTGGCCGTTACAACAAGACAAATATTTCGTGCGTTGATTTTTTTATTGTTTTCCCTAATCGGTATTGCAGGGCTTTATTTTTGGATGCAGTACGATTTTGTAGCTGCAGTACAGATAGTCGTGTATGTTGGCGGTATAACAGTACTCATTATCTTCTCCATTTTTTTAACCCAACAATCAGGCGATTTACTGCCTAAACAAAAAATTAGCAGACAAATATTTTCAGCCCTGGCTGTTTTTTGTGCCTTTGCTTTAACCATGCTCCAATTATACCAGTATTCATTCAAAGCCACTACAGGCGAAGCTGTTTTGCCAACGGTATCCAACATCGGCGATCGAATGCTCGGTGTTAGGGAAAATGGATTTGCGCTGCCTTTTGAAGTGGTGAGTATTTTATTGCTGGCGGCATTGGTTGGTTGTATTGTAATTGCCTTACGTTCTAAACCCGCAACAACATAATGGAACCCGGATTAAACCAACTATTATTTATAAGCACCGCTCTTTTTTTTATTGGAGTGTTTGGGTTTTTTACCCGCCGAAACCTCATCACTATGCTGATGAGTATTGAGCTGGTGCTGAACAGCGTAAACCTTAATTTTATTGCTTTTAATAAATATTTATGGCCCAACAAAATGGATGGATTGTTTTTCTCCATTTTTATAATTGCCATTGCCGCGTCAGAAGCTGCGGTGGCGATTGCGATCATCATTAATTTATACAGAAGCCATCATTCTATTGATGTGTCGACTGCCGAAGAAATGAAATTTTAAAAGTTCCTTGTTGTAAAAAATAAAGAACCACTATTAAATGATGAATGACTTTTTACAAATACCATTGCTGCAAATACTTCCTGCGGGAAAGGGATCAGCCCTGGCTTTATTGCTGATTCCGTTATTGCCGCTGGCAGGATTTTTACTATTGGGTATTTTTGGAAGAAAGCATATTAAAAATGCATCGGGTGTTATTAGTACCGGTTTACTGGTAGTGTCAGCATCGCTATCATTGTACACGGCTTACAGTTATTTTTTTGATTATGGAAAGGTAGATGGAGTGTACCAAAAATTTATTGCTGTTCAATATACCTGGCTGCAATTTTCTCCCGGTGTTTCAATTGATATGGGAATTCTGCTGGATCCTATTTCTGTGATGATGCTGGTAGTAGTGTCTTTCATTTCACTGATGGTGCATATTTATAGCCTGGGTTACATGAAGGGCGAAGAAAGATTTGCAACTTATTATGCCTTCCTTGGATTATTTACTTTTTCGATGCTTGGGCTGGTGGTGGCTTCCAATCTTTTCCAGCTATATATTTTTTGGGAGCTGGTAGGCGTTTCGTCTTTCCTGCTCATCGGGTTTTATTACAACAAACCGTCCGCTGTTGCAGCCTGTAAAAAAGCTTTTATTGTTACCCGTTTTGCAGACCTTGGTTTTTTAATTGGTATTTTGATTTTATCCTTTCATGCCGAAACGCTGGATTTTAATACGCTTATACAACGGTTGACGATTGACGGAAGTCATCAATTACATACTGCGAATACTTCAATGTTTTTGGGTGCTTCTGCATTAACCTGGGGCGCAATATTGATATTTATTGGCGGTGCAGGAAAAAGTGCCATGTTTCCGTTACATATATGGTTGCCCGATGCCATGGAAGGCCCGACACCCGTATCTGCATTGATACATGCTGCTACCATGGTAGTAGCGGGTGTCTATTTAGTCGCAAGGATGTACCCGGTTTTCAGTATGTCT
This sequence comes from Ferruginibacter sp., assembly GCA_025362765.1. Lineage (GTDB taxonomy): Bacteria > Bacteroidota > Bacteroidia > Chitinophagales > Chitinophagaceae > Ferruginibacter. The sequence continues at coordinate 2,575 of JANYFI010000539.1, forward strand.
AACGGAGCAATGCACGTGGTAACCATCGTGGGTATTTTCTCGGCCCTGTTTGCCGCTGTAATAGCCTGCACTCAAACGGATATTAAAAGAATATTGGCATATTCCACCATGTCGCAAATAGGATTTATGATGTTTGCATTAGGAGTATCGGGTGAAAATTTATTTGAAGGCAGTTTGAATTATTCCAATCTTGGTGCTGGTTATACCGGTTCCATGTTTCACCTTTTTACCCATGCCATATTTAAGGCGCTGTTGTTTCTGGGTGCCGGTTCGGTAATTCATTTTATTCACAGCAACGATATAAAAGATATGGGCGGACTTAGAAAATATTTGCCTGTAACCCATATTACTTTTTTGATAGCTTGCCTGGCCATATCGGGTGTACCTCCCTTCGCAGGCTTTTTTAGTAAGGAAGAAATAATGTTGGCTGCGTGGCAACACGACAAAATGGTTTACTACATTGCATTGTTTACTTCCGGCCTTACTGCTTTTTATATGTTCCGTTTGTACTTCAGCATTTTCTGGAACAAAGGTGCGATTGTGCATGGCGAACACCATGGCGAAGGCGGCTTTGCGATGATGTTACCGCTGATACTATTGGCGGTTGGCGCGATAACTGCGGGTTTTATTCCCTTTGGAAATTTTATTACCGCCGATGGCAAACCGTTGCCTGCAGAATTTCACTGGCAGTTTTCTATTGCTCCTGTAGCAATGGCGCTTAGTGGAATTTTTTCAGCCTTGTGGCTATATAAAAATGAAAATAATAAACCCGCAGCCATTGTAAAAACCTTCGATGGATTTTACAAGGTTGTGTACAACAAATTTTATATTGATGAGCTTTACCTGTTTATCACCAAAAAAGTATTGTTCAATTTGGTTGGCAGGCCCGCCGCATGGTTTGACAAAAATATTGTGAACGGCCTGGTGAATGGCGCAGGCAACACGACCCTTTTCATTTCAGAAAAAATAAAAGGATTTCAATCAGGCAAAGTACAGCAATATGCTATTTACTTTTTAGCAGGTGTCATTAGTTTGGTGGTGTTATTTATTTATATATGGCACCCTGTTTAATTTAAAAAAAGTAGAAAGGCATAGGGCCCGGTAGGAAAAACTTTTGCAGACTAAAGGTTCAGGTTTTTTTGGAGAGGAGGGGGTAAGGTCAGGAGCTATTAAATAAAATAAAAGTTGAAAAAGAATACATGAATCTATTAGTACCGATATTATTGCCTTTGCTTACTACGGTTGTAATACTGCTGATGCGGAATGCAACGGGAGTTAAATGGGCCGCATTGATTGGCGCATCTGCGCAATTTGTATTGGCTTTTATTTTGCTGTTTGCTTTTTACAAAGAAAGAGCCGGTGGCAATGATGCACAAATGTTGTTTGAGTTGCAATACAACTGGTTTCCATCCTGGCATATTGCTTTTCACCTTGGGGTAGATGGCATTTCTGTCGCCATGATTTTGCTTACTTCGTTTGTAGTAATTGCAGGAGTGCTGGTATCCTGGAATGTAACTAAGATGACAAAAGAGTTTTATTTTCTGCTGATCCTGCTGAGTTTGGGCGCTTATGGGTTTTTTATGTCACTTGATCTTTTTATTCTTTTTTTCTTTCTTGAAATTGCGGTGATACCAAAATATTTGCTAATCGGTATTTGGGGAAGTGGGAAAAAAGAATACGCCGCCAACAAATTGGCACTGATGCTAATGGGCGGTTCTGCGCTCGTGCTGGTTGGCTTGCTGGGCGTTTATTTTGGCAGTCCTACAAAAACCTTCGACCTTATAACGCTGTCACAAATAAATATTCCGGTAACAGTACAAAAAATTTGCTTCCCCCTGTTATTTGTAGGGTTTGGCGTGTTTACAGCTTTATTTCCCTTTCATACATGGGTGCCCGATGGTCACTCGGCTGCACCTACCGCCGGATCAATGTTTCTCGCAGGGATATCCATGAAACTCGGTGGTTACGGATGTTTGCGGGTAGCAACTTATATAATGCCTGAGGGTGCGAAAGAATATGCCAATATTATTATTGTATTATCTACCATTGCTATTTTATATGGCGCCTTCGCTACAATGATGCAGAAAGACCTGAAATATATCAACGCTTATTCTTCAGTAAGTCACTGCGGTTTTGTTTTACTCGGTATCGGCATGTTAACCAAAACGGCCATGACGGGTGCAGTAATGCAAATGGTATCTCATGGTTTAATGACCGCCCTTTTCTTTGCTGTAATCGGAATGATTTACGAACGTACACACACCAGGCAGGTAAATGAAATGGGTGGCTTGTTGAAAGTAATGCCCTTTATTACGACGGTGTGATTTATAGTTGGATTGTGTTCATTGGGTTTACCTGGCTTAAGTGGCTTTGTTGCGGAAATGACGGTGTTTATGGGTTCTTGGGAAAACCCTGGTTTATTTCACCGCATTGCAACCATAGCAGCATGTATGTCGATTGTTGTAACGGCGGTGTATATTTTACGGGCCATTAGTCAAACCGCCATGGGGCCATTAAAACCTGGGTATGAAAATTTAAAAGATGCTAACTGGAATGAAAAGGTGGCAGCAATAATTTTGATTGCAGGCATTATTGCCATTGGTGTGGCGCCTTTTTGGTTAAATGATTTGGTAAGCCCGGCAACGGAAATAATAATGAAGAAACTGGAAGCGGTGCATACTGCATTTTAATATGCTGACTTTCTGAATGCAGGAGGCGCTTTTGATAGGGCAATTATGTGCTGCCATTTTATTTGTGTACACTTTAAATTGCCCCCACCTATTCATTGACCCGCCCTTCAGGGCTGGGAAATAAAAAAAGCTGGCTTTGGCAGGGCATTTTCGGACAAAGAATAATTTCTTTTATCACTGTTGCAAAAGACAGTGCAATTAAATTGTATGTTAAACGAATTTTTGATATTGATGAAAGCTGAGCTGGTGATTATCGTCATCATTTTTTTGCTGCTATTTATTAAGGTAGGTACAAATACATCTAACGATCGCCTGTTGCCGCTGATACAATTGTTGTTACTGGTAAACTTGATTGGGGGATTTATCTTTAATCACGATGGAAGTTTATTTGGCGGCATGTTTACCACCAATGGGCTGATGGCTTTTCAAAAAAGTATTTTAAGCCTCGGTGTTTACCTGATTTCTTTATTATTTGCTGACTGGCTGAAAAAAACA
>JANYFI010000554.1 GCA_025362765.1 Ferruginibacter sp.
GTAATTCCCTCTGATATTTTTGAGATCATTGTATGCATCCTTTTTGTAAAATTAGGGTAAATATGAGCCTTTTGGTGTAAATTGTATCAAGATAATTTTTAAAAATATGCCGGTTTCAACTCATCATTACTCAAACGAAGACATCACTGTTTTATGGCAACCTGCATTGTGCAAGCATTCGGGAATTTGTTTTAAAGGGCTTGCTCCGGTTTTTGATCACGGACGAAAGCCCTGGATTGATATGAGCCAGTCAACAACACCTGTAATAGTTGAGCAGGTAAAAAAATGTCCAAGTGGTGCCCTCAGTTTTTGTTAATCCTTGATAAAATTTAACCGTACTATTGGTATAGTTTCATGTCAGCCAGACTTTTTTGCATTGGTAAAGCCATTTTTTTGTAACCATTGCACTACTTTATCCCGGTTATCTCCCTGAACAATTATTTCGCCGTCTTTTACTGAACCGCCCGTTCCGCAAAAACTTTTTAATTTCCTGCCCAGTTCTTCCCTGTCTGCATCTTTTCCTTCAAATCCTTCAAGCAACGTTACCGCCTTCCCTGCCCGTTGTTTTTTATCCAGCCGTATTCTTAGCTTTTGTTGCGCCGGTGGCAGCGTTTCTTCTTCTTCTACATTGTCCGTTGCCGGTTTAAAATTCGGGTCAGTTGAATAAACTAGCCCACCCTGTGAATTTATTTTTTTTTGTGCCATGGCTATTTTTGCGTGTTTAAAATAACACCACTTTGTCAACTATATTTTATTTTAAATAGGACCTATTTGCTATTGCTAAGTTTTTTTCGTTTGGACGTTACGTAGTTTTTTAGTCAACACTTTATCAACGGATTTACCATGCACTGGTTTCATTGCAAAAATCTAATCTGATGGCATCGATGCTTTTAAACTCAAATCTAAACTTCTTGCCTGGTGAATAATAGCGCCGCTTGAAATAAAATCAACGCCGGTTGCAGCATAACTTTCGATGTTGCCCAGGTTAATTCCGCCACTGGCCTCAGTTTCATATTGCCCCTGGATGATTTGCAGTGCTTCTGCTATCAATTCCGGCGTAAAATTATCGAGCATAATCCTGTTTATTTTACCGGTTGCCATTACCTTTTTTACATCATCAATCGACCTGGTTTCCACTTCAATGTGTAAACCAGTTTTTACAGTTTGTACATATTCATATGCCTTGTTGATGGCCTTTTCAATACCGCCGCAATAGTCAATATGATTGTCTTTCAGCATTATCATATCAAATAAACCAAACCGGTGATTAAAGCCGCCTCCAATTCGCACCGCTTCTTTTTCAAGCAGTCTGAAATTCGGCGTTGTTTTCCGGGTATCAAGCAGCTTTGTTCTATAGCCTTTTAATTTGTCCGTATATGTTTTTGTGAGTGTGGCGATGCCGCTCATGCGTTGCATCGTATTTAAAACGAGCCTTTCTGTTTTCAAAATGGTATGTATTCTGGCTTCTACTTCAAAGGCCATTTCGCCAAAGTGCATGGTCTCCCCATCTTTTTTAAACGGAATAAAAGTAATTCCAGGCTCTATAAAACGAAATATTTTTTCAGCTACCACCATACCTGCCAGCACACCATCTTGTTTTATTTTCAGGATTGCCTTGCCTGTTGCCTTTACATCTATACATGATAAGGTGGAGTGGTCGCCATCGCCAATATCTTCGGACAAGGCGTTTTGTATTAACTGGCTTAATTGGTCATTGTAATTCATAAGAGGCAAATGTAAAAAATAAAAAAACTGTAAAAGAAAAATGCTTACAGGCTATAATTTATCGCTTACAGTAAATCAGTGATTTTCAAAACGCAATTCCTGCAGTACCTGCTGGTCACCTTTTTGTTTCATATAAATGGTGGTTCTAAAAACGCCTCCTTTTGTTGTTAATCTGCCAATGCAGTATTGTGAACCTGCATTTTCTCCTTTGTGAAGTACTTCAAAATTTTTGACAATGTTGGTGGCAAAAAAGTCTTTTACTATCATCTCTGCCTGGCTTTTACTATAACTGTTACTTTTGTCTGGCATGGTGATTTCAACATTGTTGTCAAAAAATTTAGCCACCTGCCCGGCATTGCCTGACTGCATAGCTATCACTACTTCATCAATACCTATTTTAAAGGTAAAAGAATAAAAAAAGAGACAAATGAATAAGGATACAACAGTAAACAAACGCTTCATACAAATAATTTAGTTATCAATTTTACTAAAAACGTGCCAGCTCAACAATATATTATAAGCCGAAAGATAAAGTATATGTTATAATGACAATAAGCTTTTTATAAAAGCTGCAAAAAAGTTAACTTTGCCCCATGAATAACAAAAAAGCAATGCTAATCATTATGGATGGATGGGGTCTTGGCAAAATAAAAAGCAGCGATGCCATTCAACATGCAAAAACACCCTTTGTTACCTCTTTGTATACACAATATCCAAACGCCACGCTGGTTACCTGCGGAGAAGAAGTGGGCTTACCAGACGGCCAAATGGGGAATAGTGAAGTGGGCCATTTAAACCTGGGAGCAGGAAGAGTTGTTTACCAGGAATTACAAAGAATTAATGTTGCTATCCGAAGCGGCGAATTTCAAAAAAATGCAACACTATTAAAT
>JANYFI010000585.1 GCA_025362765.1 Ferruginibacter sp.
GGCCGTTATCGCATCCATCAGCAAAACACGCTGTGCGGTTACCTGTGAAGAGCATAATATTATTGGCGGCCTGGGCGACAGCATTGCTCAGGTGGCGGCAAAAAACCTCCCTATCCCTATTGAATTTGTAGGCACTAATGATACTTTTGGCGAAAGCGGGAAACCTACCGAACTTTTAACCAAGTATGGCCTGGATACGCCGAATATTGTTGAAGCGGCAGAAAAAGTGATTGCCAGGAAAAAAGGCTAGCTGATTAAACTTTTTATTATAAAACCAATCTTACGATTGGTTTTTTCTATTTTTATACCTGCTAACAAATATGAACCAACAACATTTAGACGATACGGAATTATTACTACAGTTTAAAAATCCCTCTACAAAAGAAAAGGGGTTTACTGCCATTATTAAAAAATACCAGGAAAAACTTTACTGGCATATACGCCGCATGGTAGTTGATCATGAAGATGCCAATGACGTATTGCAAAACATGTTCATCAAGGTATGGAATGCGTTGGAGAATTTCAGGGAAGATAGCCAGTTATACACCTGGTTATACCGTATTGCCACCAACGAAAGTCTTACCTATCTGGAACAACAGAAAAAAAGGGCTTCCGTATCCCTAAGCGATGTAGAAAATGGCCTCAGCAATAAGTTGAAAGCCGACAAAAATTACGACAGCAATAAGATAGAATGGAAACTTCAACTGGCAATGCAGCAGTTACCGGAAAAACAACGAATAGTATTTAACCTGCGGTATTATGATGAAATGCCCTACCAGCAAATGGCCGTTGTACTTGAAACAAGTGAAGGCGCATTAAAAGCAAGCTACCACCACGCAGTAAAAAAAATTGAGGACTATATCTTAAATCATTAAACTTCTTTGCCCATTGAGGGTCTAAATTGTGCATGAAACCAGGCAACGACATATTAACCGAATTACAATCACTAAGCCCGCTGATAGCAGGTCTGCAGAAAACGACTATTTTTTCTGTTCCGGAAGGTTATTTTGATACGCTGGGGAATACTATTTTACTTTGCCTGAACGAACACGCTCCAGTAAGTTCTTTGCCTAAAACTGCGGACATTCCTTCAGGCTATTTTGACAATTTATCTGCTGCTATTCTTGATAAAATAAAAACACAACAAAACAATGCCCCTATTACGGAGGAAACTTTATCTGCGGTATTAAAAAGTGCGCAGTTTAACAATGTCTTTGAAATACCTGATGGATATTTCGGCAGCCTTGCTAATTCCGTTTCAGCTAAAATAAGGCAGATGCAAAGTACTTTAGCGGAAGGGGCTCCTGAAATTTCATCCCTATTATCAAACAGTAGAAACCTTAACGTTTTTGAAGTACCATATGGCTATTTTGAAAACATAGCCACGGTAATTTTAAATGAAGTTAAAGAAAGTCAATACACTGTAGCGGACGAGTTGAAGGTTTTATCGCCTTTATTGCTGAGTATACAGGAAACAAATGTTTTTGAAGTGCCGACGGGTTATTTTACAGGTATTTCCGCCAATGTGTTGAGTGCGGTTGTACAACCGGTACAGGGAAAAGTAATTCCTTTTGGAAAATCGAAGACTTTATTTAGATATGCCGCGGCAGCGGTTATAACCGGTGTAATGGCATTGGGTGTTTACAAATATATTCAGCAGCCTGTTAACCCTAAAGTTTTCGTTGGTACACAAGTTGCAGCACTTGCTCCCGCAATTGAAAAAGGTATGAAAATGAATGACCAGCAATTAAATGCCGGTTTAGATAGCCTTACAAAAGAAGATATTGCCAGATACCTTGAAAACAATGGTAGCGATGTAGATATGTCCCTGTTATCATCCAACTCTGAAGATATTGATTTACCCAGCCAGGATGAATATCTTTTAGACGATAAAACGCTGGAGAATTATCTCAATAAAATAAATTTCCAAAACTAAACTGAACAGTAGAAAGAGATAAAATGAAACACATGAAAAAGCTATATTTTTTGCTGGCATTTATAACCATAGCATGCCTTGCAAACGCACAGGAAGAACAAGACTTTACCAATAAAAAACAAGCTGATATTGAGGCGCTGAAAGTTGCCTTTATCAGCAGGGATTTAGCGCTTACACCATCCGAAGCACAACAATTTTGGCCGGTGTATAATCAATATTCAAAAGAACTCGCCGCCACAAAAACTGAGAATCCAGATGTGTTGGAAAGGGATGAAAAAGTATTAAACTTAAGGAAAAATTATAAAGACAGATTTACAAAAATACTTGGAGCTCAACGGGTAAACAATATGTATAATGCGGAAGGAAGATTTCATCAATTATTATTTAAAGCGATGCGCAAACAAAATCAGTTACAAAACAGGCCCAACAGACCCTTTAGAAGAAATTTTTAACCTGCTTTCCGG
>JANYFI010000200.1 GCA_025362765.1 Ferruginibacter sp.
CGCCGCATAGGCAGTTTTTATATGCTTCGCTCTTCTGGGATAGATGCAACAGGAAGGCTGTTGGTATATAGTAAAGATGGTAAAATTATTCCGGGTAATCAGGCAAGTCTTGCAGACAAGCAATTTGTAGGCAATGGTTTACCAAAATTCACTGCCAGCTTTGGAAATACCTTTACTTATAAGCAATTTGATCTCTCTATTTATTTACGGGGCGCTTTTGGATACCAGATATTTAATACAGTCGCTTTTTATACGGGAACGCCCGTAACGCAAAGGGGTGCCAATGTACTTGCATCTGCTTTTGGCGACGGTAAATACGCTGCCCTTACCAATCCTGAAACGTACTCCAGTTTGTCAGACTATTTTTTAGAACAGGGTGACTTTGTAAAGATTGACAATCTTACCGTAGGCTGGAACTTTAAATCGCCGGTAAAAAATGTTACCTCCGGAAGGTTTTACTTAACAGCAAGAAACTTGTACACGTTCACCAACTGGACAGGGGGAGACCCAGACTTGGTAGACGTAAACGGTTTAACTCCGGGTGTAAATGCATCGTTGTCATATTACCCTTCCACATTACAAATTATTGCAGGCTTACAAATTAAATTTTAGTTATCAGTTAGAGTAATAACATACATGTAAAAAATCAACAGTTTTAAAACGATCATTATTTTGATTTTTTATAGTAGAAAACCCCGGTAATTTAATAACAAACAAAAATATTAAGATGAAAAATAAATATAAACTTTTAAGTACATTGGCGATTATTTGCATCACCTCTCTTATACTCTCTGGTTGTAAAAAACTGGATGAAAATTTATATGACCGCATCACTTCTGTAAATTTCCTGCAAACCAGGGAGGATGTATTACGTGATTTTTTACGCTCCTTCGAGCATGGCTTCTGGAGCGTCCAAGGGGGTGGACTGTTTTATGCGCAAGAACTTCCAACAGATGAGTTAATGACGCCTAACAGGGAAGGCGACTGGTTTGATGGAGGCATTTATCAACGGTTACACAATCATACCTGGACAATACAGGATGATTACACAAGTTCTATGTGGATTGCATTGTACCAGGGTGTAAGCCTTGCAACAAATTCATTGGAAGATATTGAAAAGGTGGATATTAATAAAGTTGGCATCACTAAAACTGAACAGGATGATTTTATTGCCGAATTAAAAACACACAGGGCTTGGTTTACTTTACGTGCATTTGATCTGTATAGAAATATACCTATCGTAACAAAGGTAAAAGGCGAAGCGTTTACTCCAAAACAGGCAACCCCTCAGCAAACTTTTGATTTTATTGAACGGGAGTTAAAGAATGCGATTCCCGGTTTACCTACCGGCGAGGACCTTGGTCAATACGCCATTGGCCGTTGGACAAAAGCTGGTGCTGCGGCATTGTTAATGCGTCTATATTTAAATGCAAAGGTTTATATAGGTGTAGATAAATTTACAGAGTGTGCGGCAGTTAGCCAGGATATAATAAATGGTACGTATGGCAATTATTCGTTGGAAAGCAGGTGGGATGCGCCATTTGATTACAACAATGCACAATCGCCTGAAGTTATTTTTGGTTTCCCTGGTACGCTTGCACAAACACATTGGCACTACACACAGGATATGTATTTTTGGATGGCACCCCACCAGGGACAAAACTTGTTTGGCTTTACAGATTTTGGCAACATGAATACCAGGTATGCATTACAACCTGGCAGGGATGTTGACAGTGTAGAATACTCATTTTCTATGGGTAAGCCTTTTGTGAAATTTCAAAAATATGCTGATGATATTCGCCTGAAGAGATATAAAAATCTCGGCAACAGTAAACGGGAAGGCATGTTCCTGGTGGGCTATCTTCCGTATTATTCTGATTCTAACACTTTTGTAAAGAGCAACAGGGGCTATACAATTTTCGCTCGGGACCAGGTAGGTTATTTTAGAGACTTGCCACCCGGAACAAAACCCGCAGATAAAGAATCTAACATGGATCATGCTGACGATAACTCTGGGATCTGGCCAGTTAAATATCCTATATATCCTTCAAAAGATCCTAATACTATCGCTTCTGCTTATGCTGGAGTACGGCTCGCCGAAGTATATTATTCTCTTGCAGAATGTAAATACAGGGCTGGTGATAAAGCTGGTGCTGCCACATTGTTAAACGCTGTTCGCCAACGCAATTACCCTGCAGGTTCGCCCAGTTTGTATGTAGCAGATGGAAGGCAGCTTACTGACCAGGAAATGCTGGATGAATGGGGCAGGGAGTTTATGGTAGAATCACGCAGGCGTACAGACCTTATTCGTTGGGGTAAATTTAATACAGGTACCTGGTGGGACAAACAGCCGGATGCCGATAATCATACAGAAATTTATCCTATAGGGCAAGATGTGATCAACCTGTCTCCGCAGTTAATTCAAAATCCAGGCTATTAATAAATAATCAGAAACTTACAAAAGTATAAACAAATGACAGAAGTACATACACTAACAAAACAGGTGAAAAGATTACCCAGGGTAGTCTATACCCTCTCAAGAATGTCTTTTTTTATCTTAGCGACAATATTAATTTTCGCCTCCTGTAAAAAAGAATTGAAGGCGCCTAACCCTGCACCCTTTGATGCGGGTGTTTTATCCGCTTCAAAAGATACGGTAGTATTGGATGCTGGCAACCCTGCCGTTGAGGCGGTTAAATTCGCCTGGACTGCGGATAAAAATTCCCTGATTGCTTATAAGTT
>JANYFI010000211.1 GCA_025362765.1 Ferruginibacter sp.
AATAAGTTCTCGTTTCGAATCCTATTATAAAAATATTGGAAACTAATTAATGCAAAAACTAAAAGTATATTATTTTAATAACGGTTCCGGCGGTGGAGCTTTTTCCGTTATTAAAAATTTATTGCAATTTTCCGCAAATGATTCAATTGAAAATCACATCATTTATACAATTAATCAGGACGCTGTTCCTTACTTTCAGGTCAACTATACAACAGGTGCCATTACCGAACAGGTGTTTTATTATTCAGCCAGCTGGAATTTTTATTATACCTGCAGACAGTTGTCAAAATATTTGCCAGATAACAAAGCACTCATAGTTGCAAGCGATTGGCTGGAATTGGGCATGGTAAGCAACCTTGGCTTACAGAACAAAGTAATACATATACTCCATGGCGATTACGATTATTATTATATTTTAGCAACTATTCATGCAGCTGCTGTTGATACTTATATTGCCGTAGCGGCCTCTATAAAGGAAAAACTTACAAAAATTCTACCCAGCAGAAAAGAGGATATACATTACCAACGTTTTCCGGTTCCCGAAAGTATTTGCACTGGCACAACCAGCAGACAGGCCAATTCTATTATTTTTATTGGTAGGTGTACAGAAGACAAAGGTTATCCATTGTTACCAACTATTGCAAGGTTATTGGATGCACAACAAGTTAAGCTGCAATGGCATATTGTGGGAGACTTGAAGAATAAACTACAATATCCCTGGGATCCATCGACGGCGGTAGTTTTTCACGGTTTAATTTCTAATGAAGCTGTCTACGAATTACTTTGCCAGGTTCAGTTGTTCATTTTGCCTTCGGTTGCAGAAGGGATGCCAGTTTCATTAATAGAAAGTATGAAGGCTGGGGTGATACCAGTGGTAAATAATTTATCTGGAGGTATTCAGGAATTGGTTAATAAGGATGAGACAGGTTTTACCGTTGATAGCAATTATACAAATGGGTATGTTGAAGCGATAAAAACTATACTGAGTGATAATTCCACTTCAATGCGCCTGAGTAGTAAGTGCAGATCATTGGCGGCTGAACTGTTTAACCCGGTAGTGAATGCAAATCTTTTTGAAGTAATATATTTACAAACAGCTAAAAAGCAGTCATCAATAAAACCCCGAAAAAAAGTCTATGGCAGCAGGCTGGACCAAATTTGGTTGGGAAATACACTTACAAGCTTTGTAAGAAGGACTTTTAAAAAAAGTTGATTAGCTTAAATTAATTTATTAAAATACAATAGGTATGTCATTTGAAAGGCTTGTGCCTGGAACGTTGGAATGGGATTTATATTATGCCAATCACGCATCACGCTACCAGTTTGCCCTGAGACAAATTGAAAATCAAAAAAGCAGGTATATTCTTGATGCAGCGACGGGAGTAGGTTATGGCGCCCATTTTCTGGCAAATAATAATGTTGCTAAAATAATAGCAATTGACAGGGATAAAACAGCTATAAATTTTGCAGAACAAAAGTACGGGCATGCGGCAATTACCTTTAAAATAGATGATTGTGAAACATTTCAGCAATCAAAACAATATTATCCTTTTGATGTGGTAGTTAGTTTTGAAACCTTAGAACATTTACCAAATCCAGAATTATTCATTGTTAATTGTTTTGACTGCTTACAGCCGGGAGGGCAGCTAATAATTAGTACACCCAACAAACTGGTTTCAAGCCCGAATGGAATTTTAAATTGGGAATTTCATGAAAAAGAATATACACCTGCTGAATTAGTTGAATTACTTCAGAATAAAGGATTTGTTGACATTAAAATTTATGGCCAGCAATTTACTTCAATTGGCATTTTACGTCAGCAAATGAGGGCAGAACTTAACAGAATAAATTCCAATCCATTTAACCGGTTAGGTAAATGGGTTCAGCGTATATTTAAAAGGCTTCCTGTTGAAGCAGTGTTACCAGAACAGCTGGAGGATTTTGAAATAATTGAATACATTGATTTAAATGACATTATTGATAAAAGCACTAAAGGTCCATTTGTGTTGATAGCAGTATGTAAAAAAAATGGCCTCGTACTTAAATCTTAATTTCTGGATTTTTATTTTCAGGTAATCAGGTAATATGAAGAACCCGCCACTGGTAAGTGTTTTAATGACTGCGTACAACAGGGAGAAGTTTATTGCAGCTGCTATCGAAAGTGTGCTTGCATCTTCATTTACTAATTTTGAATTAATCATTGTAGACGATTATTCGGTTGATGATACAGTAAATATTGCAAAAAAATATGAACAGGTTGAAAGCAGGATTAAGGTATATGTAAATCAAAAAAACCTGGGTCAATTTGGTAACAGGAATAAGGCGGCATCTTATGCTACGGGTTTATATTTAAAATATGTGGATTCTGATGATATCATCTATCCCTACACTTTGGCCGCCATGGTAAATGCATTGGAAACTTTTCCCGTAGCTGCTTTAGGGTTTTGTCTTACTCATGGACAATGTAAAAAACCGTTGCCTTATCTTTTGCAGCCAATAGAAGTTTATCAACAACATTTTTTTGATGGAGGTCTTTTGTTTGTTGGCCCTTCTGGTTTAATCATAAAGAGAACAGTATTTTTTGAGATGCAATGTTTTGAAGAATACGGCATGCCGTCTGATAATCACCTTGCATTAAAAATTGCAGGTAAATATCCTGTTGTTGCTATGACACGTGATTTATTTTGGTGGCGTTTGCATACCGACCAGGCTTTTAATGATGAAACGAAGCCACAAAGCATATTAAACAACCTTCGCTATGCCAGTGATCTTATAAAAAACCATTCACCTTTAAGTAATAAAATAAATAAAAAGGTATTACATAATTTAAACAAAATATTTTATAAAAACCTGTTCAGGATAGCGTTTAGTAAAGTTCAGCCGGGTGTTGCATTATCCTTGTTTTTACAACGTGGAAAATTATTATAAGCTAATGCTCGTTGTCTGGCAATTTCGTTTGAAATAATTTATTGTTCAGATACTATTAATGAAAATTATTCATTGCTTAATTCAATACATGCCACAGGCTATGGCCGGTACAGAAGTATATGTACACACATTGGCCACTTTGCAAAAAAAAACAGGGCATAGCGTAGCGGTAGTTACCTCGCACATAGACTATTACAGGCCAGGCCAAATAAATGAGCACTACATATACGATGATATTGATGTGTACCAGTTTCTTGAAACTGCGGACCCAACTAACAGGCAAATACACTATGGTAATAAAAAACCTGAAGGGTTAAACAATTTTAATAAATTAATTTATCAGTTAAAGCCTGATGTAATCCATTTTCACGAACTCAACAGAAGTATTGGAATAACGATAGAGCATGTTAAAGTAGCCAAGCAAACAGGAGCAAAGATCTTTTTAACAACGCATCTTTCGTCTTATACCTGCAGTACCAATATACTGGTGTACAATAATGCGTTGTGCGATGGTATGATAAAAGATTTCAGGTGTTCTGAATGCTGTTATAAAACGTTGTTTAAGATACCTTCTTTGTTAGCAAAACCGTTGACTTATTTGAGTTTGATCGCAGATAAGGCAGGTATTACCGAAAAGATTGCAGATGGCAAAATAAAAACCCTTTTGACTGTTCCTTCAAACATCCGGCGCACCAGGGGAGAACTTCAGGAAATAGTGGAAAATGTAGATCAGTTGGTTTCTTGTTCACGATGGTATAAGAAAATATTAATAGAAAACGGAGTGCCGGAAAATAAATTAACCGTTTTACCCACTTCATTGGCTAGCAGTGTAAAGAGGAAGATTGATCCAAAAAATAACGAAACAGGACTTCCTGTTAAGATGGTGTTTATTGGACGCATTCAACCAACTAAGGGTATCCATTTAATTATTAAAGCACTTCGTTCTTTTTCATCCAATCAAATACAGATTGATATATACGGAAGACATGAAGAAACAGCATATTATCAGCAATGCGTTAATGATTCAAATGAGACCATTCAATGGAAAGGTGAAATAAAGAGGGAGGAGGTAGTAGGTTGCCTGGCTCAATATGATATATTTTGTTTGGCATCAACATTTTCAGAAATGTCGCCTTTGGTTATACAGGAAGCGTTTGCGGCCGGGATACCAGTTTTAGCAAGTAAAGTATATGGGAATATGGAACAAATTCAGGATAACCATAACGGTATGTTATTCGAATTTGACTCTTACATAAGTTTAGAAGAAAAAATCAAAACTTTAATTAAAAATCCTTCTTTGATAAAGCAATTGAAAAGTAATATTATCAGCCCAATTAGTTTTGAGATTATTAGCAATGAATATTTACGATTGTATGAGCGTACCTAGGCGCTCAACTTCCTAACCACACAAAATAGTATTGATAAATTTGTTCGGCTAAAGAGTATTATTATTTTTTCTTGTGGAACGATTGGCACTCCAAACGAAGTATTTATATCATCTGTAATATCCGTAAATGTTTTTAAGTAATGAATTCTCTGCGTTCTCTATTCCAGGCTCCGTATAATAAAAAATATCCCTTATTTGCGTTGACCCGTTTTATTTATTGGAAACTCATTCGTGTGTTAAAGCTGAAGGATGTGAAATACACACTGTGGAATGACAGAAAGATATTATTGAATTATGATTCTTTTCAAAGCATGTGGATTATGTACAATTATTACGTTGACTGGGAGGAGTTTAATTTGATCAGTAGATTCTTGCAGCCGGGTGATCAGGTTTTTGATGTAGGAGCCAACATGGGATTCTATACGATATGGATGTCCAAATTTGTTGGGGATGGTAAAATACATTCATTTGAGCCTGATTCTAAAAATTATGAAAGGCTTCAGAAAAATATCCTTTTAAATAATTTGAGCGTCATCGCAAATAAGAAAGCTGCCAGTGACATTGATGGCCGCTTAGGATTTACAATCGAACTTGATGGAGAAAATCATATCGCTGAGTTGGGCTCTAAGAATGCTGTGATGATTCAATCGAAAAGAATTGATACTTATGCGGCAGAGGAAAATATCACCTCCATTGCATACATGAAGATTGATGTAGAGGGATTTGAATATGCTGTGTTAAAAGGGGCAGAAGCTTTGTTGCTGAAAAAGGGCATTGACATCATACAATTAGAAATTAATCAAACCATTAATAACTCTGGAAAAAGCATCAACGATTTACTAGAATTACTTCATTACTATGAATATAATTTGTGTAGTTATGATGTAAGTAATAATCAATTGTCAACAACGATGTTTTCTGAAAAAAGAGAAAACTATTTTGCCGTAATTGACCTACAGAAAATTAATGGGAAATTAAAAACGAATTTTACCCCGCATAGAAAAATCAGATTAACGACTTTATGAAGATTTTGATTGTAATGGATCCAGGTATCCTTGTGCCACCGAATGGATACGGGGGTATTGAGCGAATTGTAGAAATTATGGCCCTTGAATATAGCGAAATGGGACATGAGGTTCATTTACTTGTGACACCCGGTTCGATTGTAAAAGGCTGTACGGTTTATCCTTTTGGAAAGGAAGGGTTCCCTCCGAAAAAGGCAGATGCTTTAAAAGCCATTCCAACTGCCTGGCAGTTTTTGTGGAAACATCGCGAAGATTTTGACCTGGTGCATAGTTTTGGCAGGCTGGCGTACTTATTACCGATACTGAATCACCCGGTAAAAAAAATAATGTCGTACCAGCGGGAAATTGATAACCGTAATATATGGCTGATCAATAAATTACCCCGGAAGAATATGTTTTTTTCTGCCTGCAGTGCTGACCTGTTGTCAAGGTTGAATATCGCATCCAAAGGTATTTGGGCTGCTGTTTACAATGCCGTTATTTTTTCCAAATATACTTTACAGCCTTACCTGCAGGAAGATGCGCCTTTGATGTTCCTGGGCAGACTGGAGAGGGTTAAAGGCTGTCATACGGCGATTGAAATTGCAAAAGCCACCGGTAATAAATTAATCATTGCCGGTAATATTTCCACTCTTGCGGAAGAGCTGGATTATTTTGAAAAAGAAATTAAGCCTTTTATTAATGGTACTCAGATCATTTATGTGGGTGCCATCAATGATGCTGAAAAAAATCATTACCTCGGTTTATCTAAAGCGCTGATATTTCCGATTGAGTGGAAAGAACCTTTTGGTATTGTGATGATTGAAGCCATGGCCTGTGGTACGCCTGTCATTGGTTATAATAGGGGATCGGTAAACGAAGTAATAGATGAGGGGATAACTGGTTTTAAAGTTCATGATAAAGCAGGCATGGTGCTGGCTATAAATCAACTTACTGCAATCAACAGAACAAACTGCCGCCTGCATGCAAAGAAAAGATTTGATGCTTCCGTGATTGCTTTGGATTATTTAGGGCTGGC
>JANYFI010000710.1 GCA_025362765.1 Ferruginibacter sp.
CAAATTGCGGATGCATTAAAAGATGACGTACCGGTAATTTTATTTCCAAAAGGAAGCTGGTATGCATTAAAAGATTTAAGTGAAAGCAGTGCTGCAGGCCTGGGTATCGACTGGTGTGTGTCGCCACAAATGGCAAGAGAATTAACCGGCAATAAAATAACCTTGCAGGGAAATTTTGATCCTTCGATGTTGCTGGCGCCGGTTGCTGAAATTAAAAAAGCTGTCACCACAATGATTGACGCATTTGGCACACAACGGTACATTGCTAATCTGGGTCATGGCATCACACCAAACGTTCCGGTAGATCATGCACGGGCTTTTGTAGATGCGGTGAAGGAGTATGAGAAAAGGCCCCTCTAAGGCCCCTCTTTATCTCCCCAAAGGGGAGAACTCAAATGCAGAGATAGTCGAATTGAAGATTGATTTTATTTGGAAGTTTTTATTTTTTATTTGCCGGGCGATAGTATTGCTATTTAGCTTCATTGGCGTCGCACTCTTGTACTGTTTAGTTACAATGAGCAACAAATTTTCGGCTGCATTCAACATATAAAGTGTATAACGAACAACACAATTGAGCATGGAATTTAAAAATCAATGGATCGCTTTTATTCACCAGTTGCAGAATGATATTTGTGCCACACTGGAAGCCTGTGATGGCAAAGCGAAATTTATTGAAGAAGCCTGGGAAAGACCAGAAGGCGGTGGAGGAAGAACCCGTGTAATCAGCCATGGCAGTGTATTTGAAAAAGGTGGTGTCAATACTTCTATTGTATTTGGTGATGTAACCGATATGATGCGGACACAGTTAAAAATCAATGGCGATAAATGGTTTGCCTGTGGTTTAAGTTTGGTCATTCATCCGCACAATCCTTTTGTACCAACGGTGCATTGCAATTACCGAATGTTTGAATTATACAACGCAGCCGGCGAAACAATTGACCGCTGGTTTGGCGGCGGTACCGACTTAACCCCTTATTATTTATTTGAAGAAGATGCAAAACATTTTCATCAAACTTATAAAAATGCCTGCGACCAATTTGATCCGTCATTTTATCCCGACTTTAAAAAAGTATGCGATGACTATTTTGTAAACACCCATCGCAACAACGAACGCCGTGGCATTGGTGGCATTTTTTATGACTATAAAAAACCTTCCGCGGAAAAAGGTATTGAATTTTGGTTTGGCTTTGCCAAAGCATGTGGTTATGCTTTCATGGATGCCTATATTCCCATTGTAGAAAAAAGAAAAAATTTATCCTATACTCCTGAAAACAAATACTGGCAGGAAATAAGAAGAGGGCGTTACACCGAGTTCAACCTCGTACATGACAGGGGCACTATTTTTGGATTGAAAACAAATGGCCGCACAGAAAGTATTTTGATGAGTTTACCACCCACAGTTCGCTTCGATTATAATTATACTCCAGCGGCTGGCAGCGATGAAGATAAATTGTTGCAAGCTTGTTTGCATCCGGTTGACTGGATCAAATCATCCGTTGATATTAATGAAGATGACTGGTCAACAAAAGTAAATACTTGCTAACTATCAAAAATTGTTTTGCATTTTAAAATATTAAATCATTTAGCTTATGTACCTGCAAAGACGAAACAGAATTTTGCGAACCAATGCTTCTATCAGAAGTCTTGTGTCCGAGACCACCTTAAAACCATCCGATTTTATTGCGCCGCTTTTTGTAGACGAAGGTGAAAACATAGCATTTGAAATCCCTTCTATGCCGGGCTATTATCGGTATTCAATTGACGGCACCATCAAAGAGGTAAAGCTACTGTGGAGCTTAGGTATTAAAAGTGTGCTGTTGTTTGTAAAAGCTGCGGATGAAACAAAGGACAATACCGGAAAAGAAGCATGGAATCACGATGGCCTGATGCAACGCACCATCAAAGCCATCAAAAATGCTTTGCCCGAAATGATTGTAATGACCGATGTGGCACTTGACCCCTATTCTGTTTACGGGCACGATGGCATTGTGGAGAACGGCGAAATTGTAAATGACCCCACCGTTGAGGCATTGGTAAAAATGAGCCTGAGTCATGCAGCTGCTGGTGCGGATATAGTTGCACCGAGCGATATGATGGATGGTCGCATTGGTGCCATCCGGGAAGCGCTGGAGCAAAACAATTATATCAAAACTGGCATCATGGCGTATAGCGCTAAATATGCGTCCTGCTTTTATGGCCCGTTCCGGGATGC
>JANYFI010000751.1 GCA_025362765.1 Ferruginibacter sp.
TCTGCCAGGGAAGCCGAAATAGTAGCTGCTTTATACCGGTTAAAATGATATAATGTTGCCGGGCTGCTGCTCGCCTCCATTTTTATAACCGCACTTACGGGTATCTCCTGGCCTTTATTATTGCGAACATATAGTTTTGTAATATCATTGGGTGCACTACGGTCACTACGGTCAACCTGGGCTATTACTGAATATTGAAATCCATTCATAATAAAATATGCCAGGCGGCCACCACTAAAGGCAGACTGTAGTGCTGCAATTACATCCTGGGATGTTAACCCGAGATCCTTCACCTTCATCCGGTCGAGCGTTAACTGAATTTCGGGCTTATTAAATTTAAGATTTACATCCGCATTAGAAAATGTTTTATCCTTTTTTACTTCGTCCAAAAATTGCGGAATAATGCTTTTTAATTTCTCCAGGTTCTGATTTTGCAACACGAACTGAACTGGTAAGCTGCCTTTGGAAGCTCCGCCCACGGCGATGGTTTGTTCCTGAATGGCAAATATCCTTGCATCATTGAACCTGCTGAGTTTCTTTTGAAGGTCGCTGGCAATTTCCGATTGCGTCCGTGTTCGTTGATCCGGGTCTACCAATCCGAGCCTTGGCTGGCTGCTATTAATAGCACCGGCAGGCGTTCTGGCAAAAACAAAATCCCTTTCAGGTACAGAATCGTACAAGTAATTTGCAATGTTATCTGAAATATTAACCATGCTGCCAAAACTGGTTCCTTCAGCCCCGGTTACTGTAAACCTTACACTGTTTCTGTCTTCAAGCGGCGCCAGTTCACTTTGAAGCCTTGTTATTACAAACCCGATAATTCCCAGGCATATAACAATTACCACCCAGGCCATCCAACGCACTTTTAAAAACGCATTTAACCACCGTTCGTACCCGTTTTCCATGCCGGTAAAAAATGGTTCCGTCTTCATATAAAACTTTCCATGACCAGCTTTCTTCCTGCTCAATACAACATTTAAAACGGGGGTAATAGTAAGCGATACCAGCGCTGAAATCAACACGGCCGCTGCAAGAGTAACACCAAATTCCCTGAACAACCTACCAATGAATCCTTCTAAAAATATAACTGGTAAAAACACAATAGCCAGTGTGATGGAAGTGGAGATAACTGCAAAAAATATTTCCTTGCTACCTTCCAGGGCCGCCTGTTTTATGGGCATCCCCTTTTCAAATTTACTAAAGATGTTTTCTGTAACCACAATACCATCATCTACCACCAACCCCGTCGCCAGCACAATCCCCAGTAAGGTTAATATGTTGATAGAGAATCCTGAAAAATACATCACAAAAAAGGTAGCAATCAGCGAGATCGGTATATCAATTAACGGGCGAACGGCAATCAGCCAATCCCTGAAAAAGAAGAAGATTACCAACACTACCAGTGCGAATGAAATACCCAGTGTTTCTTCCACTTCTTTAATAGACCGCCTGATATTGGTAGTATTGTCCAGCAACACATTCATTTCTATATCAGACTTATTATTTTTTTTGATGGCTTCCAGTTTCTTATTAAAGTCATCAGCGATCTGGATATTATTTGCACCGGGCTGTGGTATCAACACTATCCCCACTGCATTCACCCCATTGTATTTCCAACTTTGTTCAAGATTTTCTGGCCCCAATTCTACCCGGGCAAAATTTCCCAGTCTTACAATGCCGGTGCTATCTTGTTTTATAATCAGGTTTTGAAAATCCTTTTCGCTGGTTAATCGTCCCAGCGTTTTAATGGTTAATTCTGTATTGTTACCGTAGATTTTCCCTGGTGGTAAATCTACATTTTCATTATTCAGAGAAGTCCTTACATCGCTGAAAGTTATTCCCTGTGCATTCATTTTATCAGGATCAATCCAGATACGCATAGCGTATCTTTTTTGCCCGAAAATATTTACTGAGCTTACCTGGTTAATGGTTTGAAATTGTTGTTGCAAAACGTTTTCCGCATAATCGCTCAATTCGAGCAAGCCTTTTGATTTACTTTGTACGGCAAGAATGAGAATAAAATCACTGTTTGCATCTGATTTGGTAACTATAGGTGGGGCATCAATATCCTGCGGCAATGAGCGGATGGCTTGTCCTACTTTATCCCGAACATCGCTGGCAGCTGCTTCCAGGTCAACACCCAATTCAAATTCCACCGTAATATTGCTGCTGCCTAGTGTACTGGAACTGCTGATTGTTTTAATACCCGGTATTCCATTGACTTGCTTTTCCAGTGGCTCGGTAACCTGGCTTTCCATAATATCCGGATTGGCACCAGTATAATTAGTAGTAATGGTTATAATGGCGGGATCAATAGCCGGATAATCCCTGATGGCAAGAAATGTATATCCCACCACGCCGAACAGGATAATCATCAGGTTTAGTACAGTCGCAAAAACCGGTCTCTTCAAAGAAAATTCAGAAATATTCATGCAGTAAAGCGGGGTCTAATTTTAATAATATCATTTGCAATTATATCAGCGAAGGAATTACTTTGCCGCATTTTCACTCTCTATATCCTGTAATTTTTTTACGCTGCGCACCTGCACAGGATTTTTTGGCCGGGCAAACAAAACACCTGTAACCACCACAGAATCGCCTACGCTAATTCCCTGTAAAACTTCCACATTACTCGCTTCTCTTACCCCGGTTTTTATATTCACAAAGCTTGCCTTCCCGTTTTTAACCAATACCACCTGGTTATTTTTATCATCGGGAATAATACAACTCGCCGGCACTTTTATAGAAGATCTTCGCTGTCCCGCATCAATACTCACTTTTACAAATGCCCCTGGATTTGGTGTACCGCCCTGCAACAACGCCCGCACTTTTAAATTCCGGGTATCTGTATTGGCGCCGGGTTCCGTAGCAATGATGACAGCCTTGCGGGTTTCTTTGGTAGCAGCATCCACTTCTACTGTAACCACTGTTCCGGTTTTTATGGTATTGCCGTACATGTCTGGCAAGGTAAAATCAATTTTCACCTGTTTTGTTTGCTGCATTGTTGCAATTACGGTAGTTGCTGAAACATAGGCCCCCGGACTTACATTCCTTAAACCCACCACCCCGCTAAAAGGCGCTTTAATGATCGTTTTATCTATGAGTGCCTGGGTGTATACTATGTCAGCTTTTAAACCATTTACCTGGTTCAACGCCGCATCATAGTCGGCCTGGTTAAGGCCGTTGATATCTAATAATTTTTTATACCTGTCCGTAGTAATTTGAGCAAGCTCCAGCTGCACGTTGCTTTTTGCTATCTGTGCCCTCAGGTCTGCATCGTTTACCCTTGCTATCAGTGTGCCTTGTGTAATATATTTCCCTTCAGGTACATTCAAATAGGTGAGCCGTCCACTTACTTCAGGCCGTAGCTCTACATATTCTGAAGCTATCACTGTTCCGTTAGCTTCAATTATATTACTAATAGGCTCTGGTGATGCAATGATAATATCTACAATGGGAACTGCTTTTTCGCTCTTGCTACCCACTGACGTAGTAGATTTAGTTTTACAATTAGAGAAAATTAATACACACGAAAAAAAAGAAAGCCTCCAAAAAATTCTGATAGTCGATTGGTGCATAGTGAAATAGGTGTTGATAAAGAGAACAAATATAAGGGTTTTGCCAGCGCTTGAAATTACGATACACCGGCGGTAAATTTATACATTGTTGATTAATTAAACGGTATTGGGTAATGCTTTTACAAACATCAAACCAATGTTTCAACAGCATCTATTTTTAAATTATCAGCAGCACCGTTTATATTTTTTACCTTTCTTTGCGTAAAATTAAAAATATGAATCCTCTTGTTGGAATTATAATGGGCAGCGAAAGTGATCTTGAAATTATGAAAGGTGCGGCTGAAATGCTTCGCCAGTTTGACGTGGAACCCGAACTGACCATTGTATCTGCTCACCGCACCCCCGAGCGGTTACGTGAATATGCCAGCAAGGCAAAGTCCAGAGGTTTAAAAGTAATTATAGCCGGTGCAGGCGGAGCCGCTCATTTGCCCGGCATGGTAGCCGCCCAAACTATTTTACCAGTAATTGGAGTTCCGGTAAAATCGTCCAATTCTGTAGACGGCTGGGATTCTATTTTATCCATTTTACAAATGCCTTATGGCGTACCTGTTGCCACCGTTGCATTAAACGGGGCCAAAAATGCCGGCATACTTGCTGCACAAATTCTTGCCTTACACGATACTTCCATTGCCGGTAAACTGGAGGCATATAAAGAATACCAGGACGACATCGTGATGGAAAGCGTTAAAAACGTAAAATATCTTGGCTTTACAAATGAGTTTGACGTGTTTGAAAAATAGTTTTTGATTTTTTTATACCGGCAGTTGTATTTCAATTATACCTTATTGGCGTCGCACTCTTGTGCCACATATTTTTATGGCATCATTTACCGAAGCGTAGCATAATCCGAAATTTTTCAGATTCAATCGGTAATAATCCCAAACTGTTGCTGTAAACCCGTCGAATGCCGGTAAATCATTTCTATGAAATCTTTTCCGGCCTCAGCATAAAATGGCATAAGGTTATCTATTCTTTCCTGCAAATTGTTACTGGGAAACAATGTAGTTTTTAATTTTTCCAACTGACGCTGCTGTACCTCAAATTTTCGTTTTTGGGCCCTTAACATTTTCTTTTCCAGAGCGATAATTTTTTTGATGGCCTGCGTCTCCAATGCACCGGTGTGCGTTTGTAAAGTGGCATCAATGTTGGCTGCCGCCATCCTTATGGTTTCATATAAAGCGGTCATTTGTTGCTTTTCTTTTGTAAGATCAAGTTGTACTGCGCTATCCCGTTTAACAAGGTGATTGATTAAGTCCAGCTTTGAAGTAAACAATACCTCCTTGTTAAATTGCAGTTTTTCAACTAATATTTCTACCTCTTTACTGATTAACATAAATGAATTACGCACAATCAGCATAGGATAGGGAACCAGCACCGCTTTAAATACTTTTTTCAATTCCAGCCAGTAAGCTATCTCGCCGGCACCGCCAATGAAAGCAACGTCTGGTAAAATGGTTTCCTGCAACACTGGCCGTAAAATTACATTGGGACTAAAACGTTCAGGATGATCATCCAATTCTTTCAATACCTCATCCTTCGAAAATCGCCATGCTGTATTTATTACCAAATAATCCTCCCCGGATTTTTCAATTCTTTCTCGTTTATCTCCTGACAAATAAAATAAATTAATTGCCCTGCCACTGGCCTGCACTTTATATTCCGCAGGAAATTGTTCCATTGTTTGTTGCACGGCAGGATGTGAAAAACCTTCAAGCAATTCTCTTTTTATTACAGGTGCAAATGCCTTTTTCACTATAGCGCTGTCCGGCAATAAAATCAACAAACCATACCTGGCAAACAAACTGTTCACGAGTTTGAAAGTAGCCTGTTCTATCATTTCACCGAATTGATAACAATCTTTCATCAGGCTAATTATTTCCGCACCGAATGGTTTCACCAGCAATTGTCCGCTGATTGTTTCTATCAGTTGTATTAACGCCTTATCCACTTTCATTCTACCAACGGCGCCAGTCTGGCCGGTCTTCCATTCATACTTTTGGCCATTGATAAAAATATGCCCTAATTCGTCCAGGTCTGCATCTTCACTGCCCATGTAGTATACAGGCACAAAATTATTTTCAGGTAACGCAGTTTGTAATTCTTCTGCAAGTTTTACAGCGTGTAAGATTTTGTAAATAAAATAGAGCGGGCCGGTAAATATATTAGGCTGGTGAGCAGTACAAATAGTAAACGTGTTATCGCTTTGCAGTTTTTCTATATAGCTTTTTTGCTTTTCTGTTATAACTGTATTTTGATACTGTTCTGTAAGAATTTTTCCCAGTAAGATTCGGTCGGTTTTAAATAATTTCCTTTGTTCAATAGCGGCTTTAATCCCCTCCAGCGAAACCGGATAATTATAAAAAGGCCGCAATTTTTTATCTCCGGCGATAAAGTCCGTTACAATTGTTGAAAAGTAACCGGTTTGCTTATAAGGAATAAACTGTGTATTGGCTTCCATTAATTATTACTTCATTTTTAAAACCGCATAATTGGGATGCTTTGGGTTTACAATCAATTTCTACCGAAGTGGATGAATCAATACATCCATTTCTTCCATCGGTATGGCTCCCAGTAGTGGTTCGCAATCTCCCGGTAAAACAAATGCGCTGCAGGTAGCTTTCCTATTGGCAAATTTTACGGTAACAGGGCCAACTACATCATATTCCACCACACGACTATCAGCCACCTGCACCTTTCTTTTTTCAATAAAAGGCAACTCCAACTGCGATTGAAGGGTTTCATTTATTGCCATTATATAGGCACCGCTATCAACCAACAAGTTGATGCGTAAAGAACGAACCTCATCCTCTCCAATTATATTCCTTCCCGCATTTTCAAAATCAACTGCGTTTATTAATTCAATATCTGCATAAACTAGTCCCATAATAAATTTATCTTAATAAGTAATTACGCCGAGTTTTTATAAAAGTAGACTTTATTGATGTTGATTCTTATCTATTTCAATTTCATCAACGATATACTCTTTTGGGTTTGCATCGTCCATTTCAAAAAAGAATTCAATAGCACAAGAATTAATTCCATAGCAATAAAGTTAATCTCTAAAATAAAATTACACAACTATACCTTCAATATCGTAATCATAAGCTTTGGTAATTTTCACCTGCACAAAATCGCCAATGATCAATTTC
>JANYFI010000758.1 GCA_025362765.1 Ferruginibacter sp.
GAATGCTGTCAGGCAAAGTGAGCAGAAGAAAGGAGCAACAAAACTAAGTGTGAAGTCGAAAAGGAAAAAAGCAGGATGGAGCAATGAGTACTTAACAACTATTCTTACTAATGCTCATTAATTTTTAATGCGTCTGCCCTGGGGGAAAAGCGTAGTTTCGACCTAGTTTAAAGTTGTTATTATTGCTTAAGTGTAAACACAGTAATAAACTGTTTTACAAAAATTACCAAACATACATGAGAAATAACCGTAGTGTTATTGTGGCGTTGCTATGCTGTATTGTAATGAAAGCAACTGCCCAGTTTCCTGATAAACTTAAAGGTGGATTAAGATATTATATTGACGGCAAAGACAGCGCACATTATATAGGGTTAAATATGACGGGCCAGTTTTGGCTTCGCAACACAGCAACCAACCCCTTTACTACAGTACAGGGAAATCCGCAATCCAATATTACCGATATGAGTATCCGGCGGATACGGTTTGTGCTGAGCGGCGTATTAACAGACCGCATTAATTTTTTTGTTCAATTTGGACAAAACAACTTAAACTATTTATCAGCCCGCAAGGCAGGCAGTTTTTTTCATGATGCCACTGTTGATTACGCCGTTGTTAAAAAACATCTTTCTGTTGGCTTTGGACTAAATGGCTTCAATGGCCCATCGCGTTTTGCGAATGCTTCAGTGGCTAATATTTTGGTGCTGGATGTGCCGGCTTACCAGGAAGTTACCGCTGATACCTATGATCAGAATGTGCGTCACCTGGGTATGTATGCTAAAGGCAAATTGGGGAAGCTGGATTACAGGGTATCTTTCGCAAAACCATTTGTAATACAAACCGCTTCTGGCTCCGGCACTGAAGCAATCAATGCCTACTCCGCTTTTTCAACATTGCCTCCGGCTATGAACACGCAGGGTTATTTTATGTACCAGTTTTTAGACCAGGAAAATAATTTTTCAAGCGGTACCACCGGCAGTTATCTTGGCAGGAAAAGAGTTTTGAATATTGGCGCCGGTTTTAATTACCAAAAAAACGCCTTATTTCATTATGGAACGGTGGCAGCAAAAGACACGATACAACAGGATATGAAGCTGTTTGCAGTGGATGTTTTTTATGACGCGCCGGTTAACAAACAAACGGGCACCGCTTTTAGTTTGTATGCCTGTTTTTCAAGTTATAATTACGGCACTAATTTTATTAAGGTTGCAGGCGCAAATAATCCTGCCAACGGAACAGCCAATGCAACTACTTTATTTGATAAATTTAATTTTGGAAATGCGTATCCTTATCTGGGTACCGGAAAAGTTGCCTACATACAAACAGGATATAAATTAAAAGATGGATTGTTTGGAAAGCTGGGCACATTGCAACCTTTCCTTGATATGCAGTATGCAAACTACGACCGCCTGAAAGATGGCATGTTTGTTTTTGATATTGGCGCCAATTGGCTGATGTACGGCAATAATTCAAAGCTCACCCTCAATTATCATAACAGGCCATATTTTGTTGAAAACAGCAATGGTGCTGTAGTTCAGCAGTCAAGGCTGGGAGAATTTGTACTTCAATACCAGGTATCATTTTAATAAATAAACGTAAGGCATTTTGGGCTATTGATTGTCTGAGGGTGTTCGCTCTTCGTTTTCACTGGTATTCTTTTTAAATTCCAGTTTGCCAAACTTCCAGGTAAAGTTGAGTCCTATTGAACGGAAAGGTATTTTACGTACACCGTTAACAGAAAATCCCGGACCAAATAGTTCTGTTTTTTGCGTAATGTATTCTTGCAAAAAATTATTGGCGCTTAATGCAAGGCTGCCTTTCTTTTTCCAGAATTGTTGGCGGATGGCAAAACTATACGTGGTAAATGAAGGATATTTTCCCTGTGCCTCATGTCGCGGCGAATTGAAGTTGCCAAAAAATTCCGCCACCAGGGTACGGGTAAACTGGTAATTGGCATTGATGTTAAAACGGTAATTAAAACTATTGTAATTATAGCCGGCGTCAAGCATATTAATGGTATGCCGCCTGAATAAAAAAACATTGCTTCTTAAACCCAGCTTACTGTCGATGTGTACATCGGCAAATAAATTCATTCCAACGTTTTGTTCCTTACCAATATTTTGCCGGGTACTTACCGTTACGTTGGTATAAGTGGTATCTCCTACGGTATAAGCCGGGTAGTAAACGAGGTAAGGTTGTATATCATTTTCGTTAATACTGTAAAATAAATTAGCCATTATCGAACCTGTTTTACCCAGGTCATGGTTTAAGCCGAGTTCGTATCGTTGGCCAAGTTCAGGCTTTAAATGGGAATTGCCGGCGGAAAGATTTTTAGGATCGTTGGTATTTACAAATGGATTCAAATCGTTGTATCCAGGCCGTTCAATTCTTTTTGAATAACTAAGTTTAACCGTATTATGATCACCGATTTTTTTTGATAAAAAAATGGATGGAACAAAAGTATTGTACCCTGGTATGGTTGCCTGTTGCTGTGCATTGGAATAAAATGCATTGATTTCAGTACGCTCATAGCGGCCGCCTATTTTTGCCTGGAACAGGCTGGCAACCGGGAAACTGATTTCGCTATACAGCGCATACACTTTTTGATGATAGTGAAGGTCATTGCTTAATGAGGAATCTGGTTGATACTGCTGTAATGCCGCCTGGTAAGCAGCCACGCCTGAAGTACTGCTGATATTATAAAAAGAAGTTTTGCCGCCAATGCCCAGTATAACGTCTTTTTTTAAAGGCTGGGTATAATCTAATTTTATTTCGGTTTCAGTTGTTTTACCTGGATTGGTACTGTTGCGGCCATAAAATAAAGAATCCTGCGGTAACAGCGATTGCGTGTACAACGAAGAATAATTTTGATTGCCTGAGCTGGTATTAAGATTTAGTTCCAGTTCCTGATCTTCCTTTTTAAATGTTTTTTTGTAGTTAAAACCTGCATCAACATCTTTAAAATTTGATTTATACACAGAATTTATACCAGAGTTAATGGTTGGTGTTGTTACACCTTTGGTGGTAAATAAACTTTGTCCTGTTTGCCCGTTGCCGCTTTGTCCGAAATTGTTGAAAGAAACCGATCCGGAAAAGTTGTTGTATTTTTTATACGTCCAGTCAAAGCCTGTGCCAGCCTGTGCTCCATGCCGTTCAAACTGTCCTGCGCCTTCCTGGTGAAGTGTATTGCTTGTTGCCGTGTCTTCAGTAAAACGGTCGCTTGAAGTAATGGTTGTTGACTTTATTCTTTTATTGCCGCTTACAAAAGCATTCATACCAAAATTGTCGTTGCGCACATTTAAATTAAAAGAGCCGTTTTGGTTACGGGTGCCCCCGGTTAAAGACAAGTTACCATTGTACCCTTTGGCTTTACTGGTTTTTAAAATGATGTTAATGATACCACCCAGGCCTTGTGCATCGTATTTGGCGCCGGGGTTGGTAATTACTTCAACGCTTTTAATCTGGCTGGCAGGGATGGATTGCAATACATCGGTAATGCTGCTGCCAAAAGCAGTGGAAGGTTTGCCGTTAATCAGAAAGCGAATACCTGAACTGCCCGCCAGCTCAACATTTCCATCTACATCAATGGAAATTTGCGGCACTTTTTTAAGTACATCTGTTGCCACGCCTGATTGAGAACTGATATCTTTTTCTGCGTTGTACACCATTTTATCAATCTTGTTTTCTATCAGTTTGCTTTGGGCCATTATTGTTACTCCCTGCAGGCTTTTTTGTTGCGGATCAAGTGAAATGGCTTTTAAGTCTACACTTTTATTGTTTTTATTGAAGGCTACATTTTTAATAGTAACTGGTTTGTATCCAATAAATTCAAGCACAATGGTATACACGCCCTCTGCGATGTCTTTGATAAAATAATGTCCTTTTTTATCTGTAACGGTACCCGAAACGGGCTTGCTACTGCCTTTGGTAAACAGGCTGATAGTGGCATACTCCAGCGGCTGGTGTGAGGTAGAATCCTGAATAACTCCAGTAATGCTATTGCTACTTTCGGTTTGCGCTGTTGCTGTTAAAACTGTTGTGATCAATACTATTGCCAGAACTATTCTTTTCATTCAATTCTTTTAAGTGGTTGCAAATCTCTGTTGAAAATCTGAAGCAAATTTGATTATCAAAATTCGCCCCTCATAATTTATTTAACCGGTAAAAAGCGATGCTAAATGGCAGTCTCAGGTAAATAACTGGTACTTGTTACTACCTGTGATTCTTCACAGGGTTAAATTTTTTCATACAATAGAAAATGCTGTATAGGTAAAAATTCGCCTTTAAAATTTAGTTTAAATCCATTAGCCTCCATTTCTTTATTCAGTTGTTTAACAGTTGTTTTATGCAAGGCCTTAATTGGAATAGCAGCGTCTTCGCCGCGATATTCAATTAGCAATAATTTGCCATTGCTTTTAAGCGCTGTATGAATGGCCCGCAACATTTCACCGGGATATTCCAGTTCGTGGTAAACGTCTGTCATAACCGCAAGGTCAGTGCTGTTGGGCGGAAGGTTGGGAGAAAGAGAATCACTCTTAATAATTTCAACGACACTGTCTTTCAACGATTGTTTTTTATGTTGCAACATTGCAATCATTTCATCCTGTATGTCTACCGCATACACTTTGCCTTTGGGAACCTTAGCAGCTAGCCGAAAACTATAGTAACCTGAGCCTGCA
>JANYFI010000771.1 GCA_025362765.1 Ferruginibacter sp.
CAGCAAAAGAAATTTTGCCCAGCGATGAAACAATCAACAACGCAAGTGCACAAGCAACTAAATTGTACAATGAAGCAAGGGACGCTAAAGCGGTAGAAGTATATATTGCTAAAAACGGGCTAAGAAAAATTGATATTCCAACACTGGTGAAGGAAAACGATTACCAATTTGGATCATTGCAAGATGCAAGGCAATTAATTAAATGGGCTTTTGAAGCAAAAACAGGTGATGTAAGTGAACCTTTTAATATAGAAGATCAGTTTATTGTAGGCATTGTTGATAAAATACAGCCAGAAGGTTTGCCTGATGCTAAAACAGCAAGGCCAATGATGGAACAAACAGTCCGCAATTTAAAAAAAGCGGATGAAATTATTAAGAAAATCGGATCATCGCCCACGCTGGACGCAGTGGCAGCAGCATATAAAGTACAAGTAAGTACTGCCGGAGCAGATTCTTCCCTTACTTTTTCTTCACAGATAATTAATGGCGTTGGACAGGAGCCAAAAGTAATCGGGGCCTCATTTAACAAAGCCAACCAAACAAAAGCATCAGAGCCAATTGCCGGTATCAATGGGGTATATGTAATTAAGATAAATAGTATTGGGGCAAAAACAACAATCAATACTCCTGAACAGGTCGCTGTACAGGTTGCGGAGAAAAACAGGACCATGGTACAAACAACCTATAGCTTTTTTGAATCATTAAAAAAGATGGCAGATATAAAAGATAATCGAAGTAAAATCTTTTAAAACTGTATTTCGTAAATATATTAACCGGGCAAGAGCCCGGTTTTTTTATGTCCGGCAAAACCAAGTAATACTAGCAAACTTTTTCGCCAATCGAAAATGATTTAAACAAAAACATATCCGTTAGCGTTAATTTTGCAGCAATGGAAGAAACATTCATAAACAAAGTAAGTGAAAGCGGCATTATTTCATTAAATCTGGAAGAGTATTATCCAAAGGACAGTGAAATAGCCTTGTTTGATATGAAGGACTATTTATTTATGGGACTGATATTAAAGGAAAAAGACTTCAGAGAAAGTCTGAAAAACCTTGAGCTTACACAATTCGCAGAAAAAATTGTAGCAGTAACCTGTAGTGCCGACGCTGTAATTCCTATGTGGGCATATATGTTGGTTGCAAGCAACCTGCAGCCCATTGCCAAAGAGGTGGCTTTTGGTACGGCGGAAGAAATAAAAAAAATTATTTTGCTTAAAAATATCGCTGCTATATCCCCGGCCGATTATGACGGGCAAAGAGTAGTTATAAAAGGCTGTGGTGAAATACCGGTGGGAGAAGCGGCCTATTTACAAGCGACACAATTATTAAGGCCGGTAGCAAAAAGCATTATGTACGGAGAACCCTGCAGTACCGTGCCTATTTATAAAAGGAAGCAATAAATTTCCTACCCCGGCTTTATTTTTTATCTTCACCCTCTTTCTATCTACCTCATTTTTGCATGAATGATTGAAGCATTATTAAAAGGTTTGGCCATTAGTCTGCTGCTGATATTTTCGGTTGGTCCTGTAGCATTTACCATTCTAAAACAAAGCATTAACAATGGTCGTATTGGCGGATTTAGTTTTGTAGCCGGCGTTTGGCTTAGCGATTTATTGTTAGTGGTATTGAGTAACGTTTTTACAGAATGGGTTTCGCAACTTATGGATTTTAAACAAGCCATCGGTTTTACTGGCAGTTCTTTATTGATAGCAATGGGTATCTATTATTTATTTTTTAAAAAAATTCACATTAAAGAAGATGAAAACAAAATTGTAATTAACGCCCGTACTCATGCTAAACTTGTTGTGTCGGGCTTTTTCATCAATACGCTAAATCCTGCCTTGTTATTATTTTGGCTTACCACGGCAACGGCTCTGGCGATAACCCATAGTAAAACACAGCGCATCATTATTTTTACTACCTGCCTTGTTATCAATATGGCCGCAGATATTTTGAAAGTTGTATTGGCCGGTAAACTTCGCAGCAAACTAAACGAAAAAAACATTTCGCTCATCAATAAAATATCAGGATTAATATTGCTGATATTTGGAATAGTCATTATCGCAGGGGTATTTTATTCAACAGGCAAACATTAACTAATCAATTGCGTATTATATGCCTCACTTGTACTTATTTTATAGGATGAAGCTATTGCTTTCTATAATCATTGTTTTTATTTGTCAATATGCTCTTGGCCAGCAGGGAGATTTTATTTTATTAAAAAAGCATGAGCGTACTATCGGATCTTACTATAAGGGTAATAACATTGCTTTCACCAATCCGCAGGGTAGTTATATAGAGGCAGAAATTACAGATATTAAAACAGATACCCTTTTTTTACGACAGTTTATCATACGACAAATACCGACCACTTTGGGGGTATATGTGCTGGACACGGTTGCCAGTTACCGATACCAATATAATTACAACGAAATAAAAGCCATTGGCCGGGCCGGAGGAAAATTCAATGTATCGGGAAGTGCCGCAGCATTGATGGGTGGAGGTGCCTTGTTAACGGTTGCCAGTGGGGTAGTTTATTTGGCCGATAGAAATAAATTTAGTCCTCAGTTAATGTTTGGTGCTTTAGGCCTGGCCGGCATAGGGTACGCTATGGCGAAACTCACCGGAAAAGGCATGATCATTGGTAAAAAATATTCGCTGGTATATGTGGAAGTTAGCAATAATAAGAAGCCATAAAGTATATTGCACCAAATTAACAGCCCACTCCTATGCAGAAAGTCTGGCATGTCCTCACAAAAATATTTTTGTGGCTTTTTATCCTGCAGTTTGTATACATTTTGTTTTGTAAATGGATTAATCCCCCCATTACGCTAACACAAACAGCCAGCCTTTTACTGGGAAACGGCTTACACAGAGATTATGTTTCATTTAAGGAAATGAGCCCCAATATACGCCTGGCCGTAATTTCCAGTGAAGACCAGTTATTTCCCGACCACAATGGATTTGATATAAAAGCCATAAAAAAGGCGATGACCTACAATAAAAAGCATGCGACCAAAGTGCGTGGCGCCAGCACCATCAGCCAACAGGTGGCCAAAAACGTTTTTTTGTGGCAGGGCAGAAGCATGTTCCGCAAAGGCCTTGAAGTATATTTTACCTTCATGATTGAAAAAGTATGGAGCAAGCAACGAATTCTGGAAATGTACCTTAATGTAGCAGAAATGGGCAAAGGAATTTTCGGCGTACAAGCAGCGGCAAAAGCCTATTTCAATAAAGATGCAAAAAACCTAACCCGTTCGGAAGCGGCAATGATTGCTGCGGCTTTGCCCAATCCAAAGTTATATACGGTGAAACCGTTGAGCAATTATGTTGCAAAACGTTATCCGGAAATTATGCGCCAGATGGACAACCTGGAAGGTGATGAAGGTATTGATGAACTTACCCAATAACAAGAAGCTTAAACAGATTTAAAATTGATTTTATTTACCTGTGTGGAATCATATTTCACTTCTAGGTTTCAGTGAACAAATTTATCACTGTATTAATCCGCCAGATCTGTGTTATCCGTGTTCTATCCTTCGCTAAATTTGCACTATGAGTTTTAGAAATTTTAAAATGATTGGCTACGTTATTTACGGACGTGGCTCTTTCAATCAATTAGATGAAATTTTACAGCCCCACCGTAAAGGCTGCGCCCCAATGATTTTTTTGGTGGATCATTTTTTCGAAGGAAAACCATTGGTCAACCGCGTACCGCTTAAAGAAAAAGATAAAATAATTTTTGTAGATGTTACTAATGAACCCAAGACGATCTACGTAGATAAGATTGCCAATGATTTAAAAGAAGAGTTTGGAACAGTGAGTGGTATTATTGGTATCGGGGGAGGTTCTGCATTAGATCTTGCCAAAGCGGTATCACTGATGATGACGAACCCAGGAAACAGTGCGGATTACCAAGGTTGGGATTTGGTAAAAAAGGAAGGCGTTTACAAAGTAGGGATACCAACGCTCAGTGGAACGGGAGCAGAAGTAAGCCGGACTACTGTGCTAACAGGCCCAACAAAAAAACTGGGCATGAACTCGGATTTTACACCCTTTGACCAGATAGTATTAGACCCGCAACTAACTGCCAACGCCCCCGCTAACCAACGGTTTTACACCGGCATGGATTGCTATATTCATTGCATCGAAAGCCTTACAGGCACCTACTTAAATGAATTTAGCAAAAGCTATGGTGAAAAAGCATTGCAGCTTTGCAGGGAAGTATATGTTGAAAAAGATGGATGGGATGAAACAAGTGATGATAAATTGATGATGGCCTCCTACGCCGGCGGTATGAGCATTGCTTACAGCCAGGTTGGTGTGGCCCACGCGGTAAGTTATGGCTTAAGTTATTTGTTGGGAACCAAACATGGTATCGGTAATTGCATCGTGTTCAATCAACTGGAAGAGTATTATCCCGAAGGCGTGAAAGAATTTAAATGGATGGTAGAAAAAAATAAAATAGATATTCCTACAAACGTATGCGCACACTTAACCGACGAACAATTTGATAAGATGATTGATGTATCTCTTGGCATGAAACCTTTATGGGAAAATGCGTTGGGCCAACACTGGGAGCAGCAAATTACCCGTACAACGTTAAGAAAGCTGTACGAAAAATTATAGAAAAACAAGTCGCCTGTTATTTTACGAAAGCTGTACATTTCAGCTTGATGAAAAGGGATGGACGATAATATAAATGAATTTAATCCTGCGATTAAATAATTATTTTCATTTCACAGTACAGTAAGCAATAAAATAATTTTATTTAACGCAGGGCGGATTATTTATTCCAGCTCATGCTGCCGTCCTTTTCGTCTTTTAATTCAACGCCCAATGTGGTAAGTTGTTTTCTAATTTTATCAGAAGTCACATAATCCTTCCTGTTCTTAGCTTCCTTACGGATATCAATCAGCAATTGCATTACGCCCTGCAGCGTATTGTCGTCGGCGCCGGTAGTATGGGTTAAACCAAATATATCCTGCAGGTAAACTTTAAATTGTTGCTGCAGCAACACCAGGGTCGTTCCCGCAAGTGCTGTTCCGGGAATATGGCCGTCTTTAATACCATTAATCACAGGAGCTAATTCAAACATATTAGCCAAAATTTTAGCCGTACTAAAATCATCGTCCATAAACTCATCAAACTCATTTACCCATTGCAATACCTTGGCATCAAGGACGGTATCCGTTGCTTCCTGTTCCATGGGGACCGTCAGTTTTTTAAGCACTTCGTATGCTTCCCATAATCTTTTCAGCGCTTTTTCACTCGCCAGCAAGGCTTCGCTGCTAAAATCAACCGGGCTTTGGTAATGACTTTGTAAAATAAAAAACCGCACAGTCATGGGGGCAAAAGCCTGCGTCAGCAAAGGGTGATTGCCACTAAACAACTCTGTTAGCTTAATTATATTGTTGTAGCTTTTGCCCATTTTTTTTCCGTTGATGGTAATCATATTGTTGTGCAGCCAATACCTGGCGGGGGCATGGTGATTACAAATGGTACTTTGTGCAATTTCACTTTCATGGTGAGGAAATTGCAAATCCATACCTCCACCGTGTATATCAAAGTCTGCACCCAAATATTTAGTGGCCATTGCGGAGCACTCGATATGCCATCCGGGAAAACCATCTCCCCATGGACTTTTCCAGCGCATGATATGTTCCGGAGCCGCAGATTTCCACAAAGCAAAATCAGCCTTGTCCCTTTTTTCCTGCTGACCATCCAGCTCCCGGGTGGTTTCTAGCAGATCGTCCATTATGCGGCCACTTAATTTTCCATAATCGTGGGTGGCGGCATATTTTTTTAAATCAAAATAAACCGAACCATTTACTTCGTAGGCATATCCTTCTGCCATGATTTTTTCAATCATGGATATTTGTTCTACAATATGCCCTGTTGCAGTAGGTTCTATGCTGGGTTCAACACAATTAAATTGTAACATGGCCCAGTGAAAAAGATTGGTGTATTTCTGCACCAGTTCCATTGGTTCCAATTTTTCGAGAATCGCTTTTTTACTTACTTTATCTTCTGCCTCCCGGCCTTCTTCTTCAAAATGACCAGCATCTGTAATGTTGCGCACATAGCGAACTTTAAATCCTTTATAGGTAAGATACCGGTATATAAAATCAAAAGTTATGTAGGGCCTGGCATGCCCCAGGTGGCTCTCGCCGCTTACGGTAGGTCCGCAAACGTACATGCCTACATGGCCGGGTGTAATTGGTGTAAATACTTCTTTGGTGCGGGAAAAGGAGTTGTAAACTTTTAAAGACATGCGTTTATGTTGGTTGTTAGCCGGCCAAAAGCCTAATGCTACATTGTAAATTAAAGATTTTAATCAAATCGGTGACTATGGAAGTACACTTAAAAAAGAAGTGATTAAACCATATTTAATTACGCAAAGATATTACGCTATGTGGAATGGCAACAACAGTTAAATAAATATTTATTAAATATAAATAGCATGGGGAAATATTTAGTTACCAGATAAACGGGTTATGTCGGTAATTATTGGAAAATGATCACTCAATTTTTTTTTAATGCGTATATATTGATTAACTTGATAACCAGGGGCTATAAAAATATTATCAATACGTAGTGTAGGGGCAATCCCGCTAAAAGTTCTGCCCAATCCGCTCCCCTTTTTTTCAAATGCATTTTGTAATCCTTTGCCAATTGTTTCATAAGCATAGGAATTGGGCACATCATTGAAGTCGCCGCAAATAATTACCGGGTAAGGGCTTTTATCAATCTCCTCTCTTATCCTGTCAGTCTGCCTTTGACGTCTTAAAAACCCCCGTTTTAATTTAACAACAATATTTTTTGATTTCTGTAAATCGCTGTCTGATTCAAGGGAAGGTTTGTCAATGTAATTGAGATTGATCTGTGTAAATTTTAATGATTGCAAATGAATATTAAAAACCCGTAGGGTGTCTGTATCTTTTACAATATCTATGAATTGAAAGATAGAGTTATAATCGTTTGGGTAAATGGCGATAGTGTGTCGGTTGATTATGGGGTATTTTGAAAAAGTAATGATACCAAAATGCTGGCTGTTAAGATAATTTTCTTTCCAGTTGTAACTATAATATTCATCGGGAAAATGAAGCGCCAGCTCAAAATCCTGCACAGAATAAAAGGAGAATTTTTGATAGTATTTATTGTTAAGATCAATAATACTGTCGCCGGCAACCATTTCCTGGAAACAGGCGATATCCGGTTGGTATTGGTTGATCAGGTCAATCATTTGATCATGCACCGTGTGATCTTTTTTATATCCTAAAATATCAAACTGCGCAACATTCCAACTCATTATTCTTAATGATTTTGTTGATTTTTCAAATTGAAAATCTGAAGCAATCCGGAGAGGAATAATTTTAATGATATGGCTCCAGCTAACAAAAACTATCGCAAAAAACAGCAACGACCATTTTGATTTGGCAATAATCCAAAAAATAAGAAACAACAACAGGACAATCAAAAAATAAAATGCAGAAAGTGCCAGCAGTCCAACAAACCAGCTTTTATCGGTAAACAGTTCGTGTGCATAACAACCAGTTAAAAAAAGTACCGCTGCTATAATATTGGCGATTATAAAAAACTTTTTTGTTAGTATGCGAAAGAGAGGTTTAGGCATTGCATAAAGGTAAAGGTTGCCTGTTAAAATAAAATGGTCTGCAAAAGAAGAGTGAATGAATGGGTGGAAAAGAATTCAGGCCACTGGTTAAAAAAGTGGGTTTGCGAATTAATTGTATTTTATCCAATGTCGTTTAAATAAGAAGCCGCTACAGTGGCTTATAATTCATTGATTTTGGTTTTTGTTGTTTATGGTTTCTAGGGAATTTTCTATTTGGCCTGACGACTTCTGTTGTGTTGATGAGCATTTTATCAAAACATTCTAAACATTGATTGTATTT
>JANYFI010000798.1 GCA_025362765.1 Ferruginibacter sp.
AAAATGTAGGCAATTACGCGATACAAAGGGCTATGACCGATGGCGCAGAATAATAAATCATTTTTAAAATTTTGAATTTAGTCTTTTAGTTTTTAGTTTAAAATGCACGGCGCTGTAATTCTTTACAGTGCGCTTTTTATCACTTTGCTAAATTTTTAATTGAAGACAAACAGATTAAAATGCGAGAGGAGCAATTAATGATAACCGAGTATTTCATACCATAAAAAAAGTCATTGTGAAATGTTTTATAATCATTGGCTGGGTAACTATGCTGTGCTTTTACGGCGCCGAGTGTTCTGCGCAGCAAATAAAACCAACGGATAGTATTCATTATACAATTAACGAAAAAATGCTGGACAGCGTGCTCATCTACGCAAAGCTGCATCCGTTGCGTGACTTATACCTGCCGGATATAAAAGGCATAGCAATTTTTGCCGGCAAAAAAACAAACACCCTATCCTTATCAGAAAATACACCCGGCATTAAATTAAACAATGCCCGCACAATTTTTGCTAAAATACCCGGCCTTACCATTTTTGAAATGGATGGTGCCGGTACGCAACTAAACATCGGAACAAGGGGAACCGACCCACATCGGTCCATTGAAATGAACATGCGTCAAAATGGGTACAACACCAATTCGGATGTTTTTGGTTATCCCGAAAATCATTATACGGTTCCCATGCAGGCGGTGGAAGAAGTACAACTGGTAAGGGGTTCAGCTTCCCTACAGTTTGGGCCACAGTTTGGCGGTATGATGAATTTCAGGCTAAAAAAAGGCGATAGCACAAAGCCCTTTTCGCTGGAATCTGAACAAACCGCCGGTTCATACAAATTGTTTAATTCCTATAATGCCATTGGCGGTACTATTGGTAAATTAAACTATTACGCATTTTATGATAACCGCCATGGTGACGGCTGGCGCAAAAATTCTGCATTTAACTACAATGCTTATTATGTACACCTGGGTTACCAGCTAACTGCCCGCGCCAGCATCACTGCAGAGTTTTCCAAAATGGACTACCAGCAGCAGATTGGAGGGGGTTTAACAGACCAACAGTTTAAAAATAACGCTCAGCAATCCGAAAGAACAAGAAATTTTTTTCAACCGGTAATCAATATACCGGCACTGATTTTTAAATACGATTTTAACGCCAATACACATGTTGAACTTACCACTCACGGCGTTTTTGGCCAACGGAATAGTGTGCAGTTTATCAATGCCGGCAACATTGCCGATACTATTAACGCTTCCACCGGAAACTACAATCCAAGGCAGGTAGACAGGGATTATTATAAAGGATTTACCACCGAAGC
The DNA here is from genome assembly GCA_025362765.1 of Ferruginibacter sp. Lineage (GTDB taxonomy): Bacteria > Bacteroidota > Bacteroidia > Chitinophagales > Chitinophagaceae > Ferruginibacter. The sequence continues at coordinate 1,318 of JANYFI010000798.1, forward strand.
GAGACTATTACATCACTATCATATTGGAAAAGTTGCCAGCACCCTGTCCACCGGACTTCGCTATTTTAACGAACTTACCACAAGAAAACAAAAGGGAGTTGGCACAATTGCCGCCGATTTCGACCTTTCGGTTTCTAAGCCATATGGTGTAAACCTTAACCTTACAACAAAAAATTATGCGCTTTTTGCTGAAAATATTTTTCAGTTTTCTCCCCGATTTTCCGTTACCCCAGGCATAAGGTATGAAAACATTCAGACCAAACTAACCGGCGTAATCAACAACGCCAGTAGTGCCGTTGCTTATCAAAGCACCAGGAGTTTCCCGTTGTTTGGAACAGGGCTTCAATACCAGGTAAACAATGCTACTCAATTGTACAGCAATTTTTCACAGGCATACCGGCCTTACCTGTATGCCAACGTTACCCCCGCCGACAGACTTGATAAAATTGACCCTTCTTTAAAAGACAGTAAAGGCTATGACATCGATCTTGGTTACAGGGGCGTATTTAAAAATGTGTTGCAATTCGACGTAAATGCATTTTACCTGTATTATGGCAATAAAGTCGGTCTGATTACGCAAAGCGATGCTACCGGCAGTTCTTATCTTTTAACAACCAATATCGGTAATTCAGTAACAAAAGGTGTGGAGGCTTTTGCTGAATTATCGCTGCTAAAGCTGATAGCTCCTAACCTGAAACAACAGGCTATCAAACTGTTTAGTTCTGTTGCTTTTAACAACGCAAAATACATCAGTGGCAGTATCAATCAATCCGGAACCAATAAAACAGTGAAAGGAAATTTTGTTGAAAATGCGCCTGTATGGGTGTATAAAAGCGGTATGGAGCTGGTAGACAAAAACTGGTCTTTTAATTTTCAATATAGTTACACCAGCAAAACATATAACGACGCCTTCAACACAATCGCCAGTAACAATGGTGTTATTGGATTGATACCGGCCTACCATGTTTTTGATTTTAATTTCAACTGGCAGTTTAGCACGCAATGCCATATTTCAGGAGGCATCAATAATTTTACCAACTACAAATACTTTAACCGCAGAATCACCATGTATCCGGGACCTGGAATTTTACCTGCCGATGGGCGGACATTTTCCATTTCAATCGGAACAAAAATATAACATCAACAATATGAATGCAGGCACAATTTGAAGGTAATTTTTCTGGTTCAGATAAACAGAAATGAACACGCTAAAATGCTGAACAAATCTGCTTGTTAAACTTTAGTTTTTTAGTTTTTAGTTAATGCACGGCGTTGTAATTCTTTACAATGCCCTTTTTAACAACCTAACACAATTACAATTTTAAATTAAATAAGATAACAGGCCAGGTAACAATTGAATAAATTGGTTTTAGCAGTTGAATTTAGTTTTTGAAAAGGGCGTTATAATTCCGTATGGTGCCCCATTTTTTAGAGTCATTTTTTTTAACGATTAAATCTATTACATGCCATACATTCCATTAGAAGAGCATCTGCCTGGTATTACCGGCTTGCTTGAATATAGCAAAGATACCGCAGCGCCTATTCGCGAGCTGACACAGCTATTGCTTCGTGGTCCATCTACTTTAACAGAGGGAGAACGGGAGCTGATCGCCACTCTTGTTTCGCACCGCAACGAATGCACTTTTTGTACCACTGCACATACTGCAGCGGCAGATATATTACTGGGCGAAGAAGAAACTACCGCCAAAGTAAAACAGGATATTAATACTGCACCCGTTAGTAATAAAATGAAGACACTTTTAACCATTGCTGCACAAGTGCAGCAGGGCGGAAAAAGCGTGACGGGCGAATCTGTGAAAAAAGCAAAAGAAGCCGGAGCAACAGACATAGAAATTCATGATACTGTATTAATAGCAGCATTGTTTTGTTTGTACAATCGTTATGTAGACGGCCTTTCCACAGTTACTCCAACTGATCCGGCTTTTTATAAGGGGCTAGGAGAACGTTTAAAAACCAATGGATACAATCGTTTGCCACAAGGCTACAATCACCTTAAAAAATAGAAAAATGACTGCATCATTCGAAGACGAAAAAATAACACCTTATCACTGGTTGTTATTTGCTATCTGCTTTTTTGGTACAGCATTCGCTGGCACCATATCAACATTAATGAGTGTTTATTTGCCGGTTGCAGTAAAAGATTTATTGGGCGATAAAAACCCCAATGAACTAAATACGATAAGCGCCTATATCAACGCAGTTTTTATTTTTGGTGGATCAGTTGGTGGTTTCGTTTGTGGCATTATCAGTGATAAAGCCGGTAGAAAAACAGGTATAATAATTTCAATTGGCAGTTACGGCATCTTCACAATTTTAACAGCTTACATGCCCAATTGGTGGGGCGTAGTGATTTGCCGTTTTTTTAGCGGTTTTGGTTTAGGTGGAGTATTAGTTACCACGGTTACTTTAATGATGGAAGAATGGCCACTAAAAACAAGAGCCATCTTTGTTGGTATCTTATCAATCTCTATACCTGTTGGTATTTTTTCTGCAGGGGTAATTGATTACTTCGTTTCATCGTGGCGGCAGGGTTTTTTAGTAGGCTTCATACCTGTAGTTATCGCCATACTTGCTGTTTTTTTATTAAAAGAATCACCTAAATGGAAATACAACCGGGATAAAATTGCATTGCAAACATCCGCAAAAAACGCCTTGTTTACCGGCAGTCACCGTAAAGATTTAATCACCGGTTCAATTATTTTCGGCACCATGCTAATTGGCTTGTGGGCCATATTTTCCTGGTTACCCACCTGGATACAAACACTTGTTGTAAATGGCGATGCACAAAAAGAAAGAAGCCTCAGCATGATGATGCTGGGTATGGGAGGGTTAACCGGCGGCTTTTTATCAGGCTGGCTAACCAATGCCATCGGTCTTCGAAAATCAATGCTGCTTTGTTTTTCCGTTTGTGCAGGTATGTCGCTTCTCCTATTTAAGACAAACACCATTTTTTCACCAGTTGTGTACGTTGAAATTATAATACTGGCCCTGTTTTTTGGTGCCAGTCAGGGCGTCCTTTCTGTATATATTCCTCATTTATTTCCTGTAGAAATCCGTGGTACGGCAACTGGATTTTGTTTTAATATAGGCAGGATTTTTACCGCGATTGCCGTACTGTTCGTTGGCATGCTGGTAAATGAACTGGACGGGTATGGCAATGCGTTGTTTATTTTTTCTACGGTGTTTTTGATTGGATTGGCCGTAACATTTTTCACTACTGATTCACCCGCTACCCAATCAGCAAAAGAAGTAAGCATTACAGTTTGATAGTACTAATTAAACCCTGCAGTCTCCTCCAGGCAATAACGCACCGACAGGCGGATGAGGAGAATAAATATGGCACATATTAAAGTTGAAGAAGGTATCCCGGGTATAAGAAGTCTTGTACTGTTCAGGCCAGAAACCGGTAAACCACTGTACGATCTGGCACAGGTTTTACTGAGAGGCCCATCTGCATTATCGGAAGCTGAAAGGGAATTGATTGCGGCGTATGTATCGTACCGCAATGAATGCATGTTTTGCATGAGCAGTCATGCGGCAGCGGCAAGATGCCTGTATGGAACGGAGAAAAAATTAGTAGATGAAGTGCTGAATGATATGCAGCAATCTAACGTAAGCGATAAAATGAAAGCCTTGTTGCACATCGCCGGAAAGGTACAGGTACTTGGCAAAGAGGTGAAGCCCGAAGACATTGCAGCAGCCAGGAAGTTGGGTGCTACAGACAAAGAAATACATGATACTGTTTTGATTGCCGCTTCCTTTTCTATGTTCAACAGGTATGTTGACGGGTTGGCAAGTTTTACACCGTCAGACCCTGCGGTGTACGAAGCAATGGGCGAAAGAATGGCGAAGGGATATGTGTTGCCACCCACTTCCTAAAGTGCATTGATGAAGACGATAATTAAGTACGACAATTTATAAAACTAAAAGCTATCTCCTCAATAGTCAATACTCCGCTGTAGCGGAAGGGGGCAATAAGATGAAAATATTAACGGAACCAATCGGCAGCGTGCCAAGGCCAAAATACCTGATAGATGCATTAGGTGCATTTGCACAACAACAAATTAATGAAACAGAATTGTCTAAGCTGTTTGATGAAGCATTGAAAGATACCATCAAACGCTTTGAAGAAACGGGTTCGCCTGTTATTACAGATGGTGAACAAACCAAGCCCAGCTTCGCAACCTATCCCATTCATGGTTTAAAAACACTTGCCCCCGATGGTGTTGTAATACCTTTTGCTGATGGACATACCAGGCAACTGCCAAAAATTACAGCAGGTCCCTTTCAGTATCAAACCTATGCCAGCA
>JANYFI010000799.1 GCA_025362765.1 Ferruginibacter sp.
ATTTAAATTTGCCTTTATTGAGGTATAATTTATTGCTGCCCTGGTTGCTGGTGAAATAAATATCCGGCAATCCGTCATTATTAAAATCGGCGATGGCTACGCCACCGCCGTTATAATAATATAAATAATCGAGGATGTTCAGTGTGTCCGTATCCGCTATTTTATTTTCAAAGTCAACACCCGTTTGCGCTGCAGGCATCATTGAAAACAGCGTATCTGTTTTACTTTTACATCCGCAAAATACAATAGCCGTAAACAGGCAATATAGTAAGCGTTGAAAATTCATTGATCGGTTATAGTTCCCTCACCCAAATATTGCGGTAACTGATTGGTTCACTTTTATCGCCGTGAGCTTGTAATTTAATGGGCTCAGCGCCATGTTTTCTATACTCTGGTTTACCAATATAGGGTGTATCACCCGTTAGTGCTGTATTGTTTTGTACCAATACGCCATTGTGTAAAACTGTTACACGGGCTGCACTTTTTAATGTACCATCTTCATTAAAACGGGGAGCCGTCCAAACAACATCGTAGGTTTGCCATTCGCCGGGTTTGCGGCATGCATTCACCAATGGAGGAGTTTGTTTGTACATACTGCCTACCTGGCCATTTACATATGTGGTGTTATTGTAATTATCCAATACCTGCAATTCGTATCCACCAGCACCCCAGGGCAATGCCGCTAAAAAAATACCGCTGTTACCACGGGCCTGTCCACTACCCGTAATGTTTGCAGGAATGCGGTATTCAATGTGTAATTGAAAATCTGTAAATGAGCGCTTTGTCTGCAAATCGCCATTGGCTTTATTTACCGTCATGCAATTATTTGCTACCGTCCATTTGGCATTTGAAGTGCTGTCTTTAGTTGGTACCCATTGGTCAAGATTTTTCCCATCAAATAACACGATCGCATCACTTGGTGGTATACCATATGCACTGCCCGGGGTAATTACTTTGGGTACTGGCGTATAGTATTCTGTGTCTTCTGGTTTAGCGTTTTGCGCATTGGCATTTAGGAAGCCGGCCACCAACATTGCTGAAAAAAATAAGTGTTGTTTCATTTTTTAATGATTGATTTTGTTGTTAATTATTTGTTTTATTGCAAGCTTTGTTTTAAGTTATTGCTTAAAAAGTTTGTTTAAATATTACCCTTCTTCAATTCGCTAACGGCATAATCTGCGGCTCTTGCAGTTAATGCCATGTAAGTAAGTGATGGGTTTTGACAAGCCGATGAGGTCATTGCGGCACCATCTGTTACAAATACATTCAACGCATCCCATACCTGGTTGTGCGCATTCAATACAGAGGTTTTAGGATCGTTGCCCATACGTGCAGACCCCATTTCGTGAATGCCCTGGCCAATGTTATAATCCTTATCCCAGGTAGTAACATTTTTTACACCTGCTGCATCAAACATAGCTACCAGTTCTTTAATGATATCTTTGCGCATTTTCAGTTCGTTGTCTTTAAGCCCTGCATCCATCGTTAATACTGGTAAGCCCCATTTATCTTTCACCGTTTTATTCAGTGTAATCTTATTATCATGATAGGGCAATATTTCACCAAAGCCAGTGGCCCCAATGCTCCATGCGCCTGGCTCTGTAAGGGCTTCTTTAAAATCTCCGCCAATATTCAGCTCTGCCACTTCCCGGCTCCAGCCTTCCCGGCTGGCGCTTCCCTGGTAACCATACCCTCTTAAAAAATCTCTTTTATCTCCATACAAATTGGCAAAGCGGGTGATGTAAAAACCATTCGCCCTTCGTCCGTAAGTATTCTTATCTTCAAAACCTTCAATGATTCCCTGCGCCCCGAGCATGTAATGATGATCCATGATGTTGTGACCCAGCTCTCCGCTGCTGCTTCCTAAACCGTCGGGCCAGATATCCGTGGCGGAATTCATCAGCACCCATGCACTGTTTAAAGTGGAGGCATTGAGAAAAAGGATTTTTGAATGAAACTCGTAGGTTTTATTTGTTTCAGCATCCAGCACTTCAACGCCGGTGGCTTTCTTTGTATTTTTATCGTAATTAATTTTTGTAACGATACTCCATGGCCGAACGGTTAAATTACCGGTTGCCGTTGCAGACGGCAGTGTAGAAGACTGCGTACTAAAATAGCCGCCGAAAGGGCAACCTTCCCAGCAGCGGTTACGGTACTGGCATTGCGTGCGGGCCTGCAAGGGTGCGGTTAAATTGGCCACCCGGCCGATGATCATATGGCGGTCTTTATATTGCTTTTTTATTCTTGCCGCCACATCTTTTTCTGCTATGTTCAATTCCATTGGAGGCAAATAACGCCCGTCGGGTAAATGTGCCAGACCTTCCATTGAACCGCTGACACCGGCGAATTTTTCTACATAATCGTACCAGGGTGCCATCTCTTTGTACCTGATAGGCCAATCGATTATGTAGAAAAATTCGCCGGTGTCAGCGGTTCAATGGAAGGCCTGGCACATTTACCCGACGGGCGTTATTTGCCTCCAATGGAATTGAACATAGCAGAAA
>JANYFI010000803.1 GCA_025362765.1 Ferruginibacter sp.
CAGTCCTGGCGGGGCAATGAAGCTTTTTATAGTTCTGTTAAGCAAGGGTATAAAGCCATTCTTTCTTATGGCTATTATATTGATTTGATTCAGCCCGCTTCTTATCATTATCAGAATGATCCTGTTCCGGATAGCGTAACGCTAACACCGGATGAAAAGAAATTGATATTGGGTGGCGAAGCAACAATGTGGAGTGAACTGGTAACACCTGTAACAGTTGACTCAAGAATATGGCCACGCACCGCAGCAATTGCAGAAAGATTATGGTCGACAAAAGCGGTGGCAGATACAGATGATATGTATCGGCGGCTGGACATTGTAAGCCTGCACCTGGAGGCAGTTGGCCTGCAACACATTGCCTACAAACAAGTGCTGATGCGGCAACTCTGCAATGGCGCCAATACGAAAGCATTAAACGTTTTGGTAAGTGTATTGGAGCCATTAAAAATATATGAACGCAATGAAGGCGACACGATGTATACCGTATTTTCACCCTATACTAAAATAGCCGACCTGGCTACACCCGACCAGGCCGTACCAAGACTATTTAACAAACAAGTCAACGAATTTTTAAAAAATATTTCTACCGGTGTTGAAAAGGAAATTACGGATCAGCTAACCCTTTGGAAAAACAATGATGCTGAATTTAAACAGTTGCTAAAAGGCTCCCCCATATTGTGGCAAGCAGCTTCGCTTTCAGAAAATCTTTCCCTGCTGGCAGCAGCCGGATTGGAATCGATAGACTATATCAGGCAACACAAATCGCCGGATGCTGCATGGCTTCAACAAAAGCTAGCCATTGTTGAAAAAGGGAAACAACAGGGTGCAAGGTGTGAAATACAAGTGGCAGATGCCATACAAAAATTAATAGTTAAAGCGGTGGAAAAATAGTTCGAAAAATTGTGTTGATAAAATAATAAATGTGCTGAAACGAATAGTTAAAATACAGAAATTGATACGGTTAAAATTAATAGGCTTTCTTTTTTTATTATGCTGCATAAAAAGTGTCTGCGGCCAAAAAGAGGCTCAAAATCTTCCGGCTTACAATTCAGACGAAAGGTTTTTGCAGGAATACCATGAAGCATATCCACTCGGAAAAAAAGGTATTGAAAATAACGTGCGGAGTATTACCGCAGATAAATCATCCAATATTTTTATAGCTACCACTGAAGGCGTTTTTGAAAAAGCCGATGGCGAAAAATTCTGGACTGCAATACCTTTTGCTGAGTCAGATAAAGGCCCGGCATATGTGGTGGCCACCGATAACACTGGAGCGGTGTGGATGGGTACATGGAAAGGCGTTTTTCAACTAAAAAATAATGTACTTACAAAAATAGCCGGCACCAGCGGCCCGGTATCTCTTGTCTGCATCGCTAAAGAAGGGGTGTATGCCATTGGCCCGAAAGGTAGTTGGCTTTGCACTGGAACTGAATTTGTTGCAACAAATTACCCGGTAGCCCGTTCGGTCCGGGGTGCTGTTTCTGATGGCAAAGCAGGGTTGTGGATTACAAGCGATGTCGGCTTGTATCATGCTACGCCAAAGGGAACAAGCCATTTTTATAAAACTGATATTTTATTAAGTGCATCTCTTAAAGGGCTGGCGTTTAATAATAAAGGTAATTTATGGATTGCTGGTTTGGGAGGTGTTTCAGTCATCAACAACGACCGGCAAAAAAATGTAATTACGCCCGCAAATGGATTATCTACCGTTTACACCAATTGTGTAAAAAAATCTTCTGAAGATGTGATGTGGGTAGGTACAAAGGTGGGTGTAGTTCGATTTTATCCCGATGGTACGCATTCGCTTTTGTTTAGCCGCCGGTGGTTGATGGATGACGAGGTAAATGATATAGCTTTTGACCCCGATGGCAATGCCTGGATTGCCACTGCCAATGGGGTAAGCGCAATCAAAAAACGATGGATTAACCTTGCGCAAAAAGAGGACTATTTTTATTCCGTGTTAATGAAGCGACACATACGGGCGCCATGGATAGCGGGTCAATGCCTCATGAACGGTGATGATACTACCCATTGGCAGCCGCAAGATGATGATAACGATGGAGAATACAACGGCAATTATCTTGCAATGGAATCTTTTCGGTATGCAGTAACAAAAAGCGCTGATGCAAGGGAGAAAGCAAAAAAAGCATTTCACTTTTTGAAGCAATTGAAAGACATTACTGGTGGAGATGGGTATTTTGGCAGAAGCATTGTGCCCATAGACTGGCTGGATAATGTGCACGATGGAAATCGCATCTACACCGAAAAAGAAATAGCAGAGGAACTGGTGAATGAACCAAGATTTAAGCCTGTAGAAACTCGCTGGCATCCTTCCGCCGACGGGAAATGGTTATGGAAAGGAGATGCCAGCAGCGATGAGTGGTGCGGCCACATGATGGGTTATTATTTTTATTATCAACTGGCAGCCGATGAAGCCGAAAAAGAAATGGTACGGCAGCACGTTGCCTCCCTGGTTGACCACCTGATTGCGCATGACTTTAACATGATGGGTGTTGATGGCACGCATACCCGTTGGGGTGTTTGGTCGCCAAAATCATTGAACGAAGATCCGGAATGGCAACAGGATAAAAGTGAAAATTCAATGGAATTGCTGGCATTTTTAAAGCTCGCTTATTATTGCACCAATAACGAAAAATACCAGCAGTACTATCTGCAATTGATTAATAAGGAGCATTA
>JANYFI010000823.1 GCA_025362765.1 Ferruginibacter sp.
TTGTATCATCGATGGTACCGTCGATGTCATTTACGCCAAATGATAAACTGAGCTGGGCATTTTCCCTACCCAACATTGGCCAATAGGCTTTCAGGTGAGCAAAATTATCAAGGTAAATTCTTGCAATGGCGTATAACCGCATGTCTTCTACAATAGTGGATTCTGTAATATAACTCATGTCATTGTCCTGGTTACGGAATTTCAATGGGATAAATGTGTTAAAACCACCTGTTTTATCCTGTAGATACCTAAGCCGCCTCATGTGATCTATGCGGTGTTCATACTTTTCAATATGCCCGTACAACATGGTAGCATTGGTGTGCATACCTAACTGGTGCGCTGTTTCGTGTATTTTCAACCAGCCTTCACCATCTACTTTATCAGCGCAAATTTGCTTCCTTATTTCAGGTGCAAAAATTTCCGCTCCCCCACCAGGCAAACTGTCCAAACCGGCGTCGTGCAGGCGTTTCATTCCTTCTTCCACAGAAAGTTTTGCTTTGCGGAACATATAATCCAGCTCTACCGCTGTAAAAGCCTTTACATGCAAATCGGGGCGGTGTGCTTTTATTTTTTGCATCAGTTCTATAAAATAATCCATGTTCATTTTTGGATGAACACCGCCTACAATATGTACTTCGGTAATAGGTTTTCCGTCGTAAGTTTTCACAATATCCAGCATCTGGTCAATGCTTAGTTCCCAGCCTTCTTCTTTTTTTGCATAAAGGCGGGAATAAGAACAAAACTTGCAACTGAACACGCAAACATTCGTTGGCTCAATATGAAAATTGCGATTGAAGTACGTGGTGTCACCGTGTAGTCTTTCCCTGATAAAATTTGCCAGCGCTCCAACAAACGGCAGGCTTGCTCTTTCAAAAAGTATAATTCCTTCTTCGTCAGAGATTCTTATTTTTTGCTTTACTTTTTCTGCGATTGTTTTAAGGTCTTTGTCGGTGATGGTATTGATAAGGGTGTCGATAGAAGTACTCATGTATAATATTTTTTGCAAAGTTACTGGAGGCGTTGCTTTAAAACAAAAGAGGATGCCTTTTGTTGGCTTCCTCTTCATTATGTAACCTGATTTAAATGGGATTGTTAACTGTGTCTATCTCTTTACAAGTTTTTGAATGATCGTTTTATCGCTGTAAATCATTTTTAAGATGTAGACTCCGGCAGCTTTCCCCTGCAGGTTGACCGTTATTTCGGATATCGCATTTCCGTTGTATCGTTTGTCGTAAACAAGTTGGCCAGATCCATCAAATACCTGTGTAGCTTTCAGGTTAATTGGAGCGCCCAGGTGATGAATTAAAAAAGTGTTGGCGAAAGGATTGGGGTAGACGAGGTATCCTTGTTCTTTCAATTTTTCAGGAAGTTTTTTTGCATAAATGTTTATGTCGTCTATCCAGATATTATTTTGGCGATTCCCCTTTGCTATAAAATACAATTGAAAATTATCGATACCTGAATAGGGGGAAAGGTAACAGTTGATATTTTTCCAATCATTTTTTGTCGGAGTAAAAACATTGAAAACGGGATAATTGGCATCATTTACTGTTTGCAGATCGCCGCCCCATTTTTTCCATACAGTTTGGGTGGTTATACCACAGTCTTTTGACAATTGAATTTCTAACGTATCCTGCGGAGATGTTGTTGAACCCGGATAATTGCTGCCAGGCTGATAAGCGAGGCTGAAAGATAAAAAAACAGAATCATTACTGCTGTTGTTGGTAATAACCGGAGTGATTAATTTGCTGATGGTGTTGTTTGCAGTATCGTTGAAATTATTGATGACGATGGAAGATGAACCGGTGCTGGCGGCAGCGATTGATTTTATCCATTTCGTGGAGTCGTTATTATTAACCGCACCCCAATTATCTGGTGGAAAACTGGTTTTCTCAAAACCTTCGGCAAGTGGAAGCGTTGGCTGTACGCCGGTTATCACAAAAGACAGTGTTAATGAGTCGTTCAGGTGATCATAATCGCCTATACCTTTGGCGGTAACCGGGTTTACGCTATATACAGTCAGTAAATGCTGTCCGATAGAACTGGTAAAGGCGTCGAGTGTTATTTTTAATGGCTGCCCAGCAGTGAGAACTATTCCACTTAAAGTTTTTGAAACTGGCAACCCATTGTCAAGAGTATACTGTACGGTGAATCCGGTGATACTGTCCAGGCCTTTATTGGCAAGCGTTATTGCAGGTACTATTGGACCTGTACTGCATTCCACTGCTGCCGGGGAGTTTATGGAGATTACAGCCAGGTCTCGTTTGTAAAGGGCCGACACATTTACATTGTCAATGAAAATATTGTTGCCATAATCTGAAATATTTTCAAAGGAAAGGATAATATTGCCTTTGGCGAATGTACTGTCCAGCGCTATTCGCTGCGTTTGCCAGTCAGATTGCACTGGGGCCAGAAAAGCGTTGGAAGAAGAACCTGCGGTGGCCAGCGCAGAACCGCTTTTATCAAAAATGCTGGAAAAACTGTTGCCGCAGTCGCTTGAAACTTTTACGGCCAGGTCATCGCTGGCACCTTCGAAATTTTTGTAGGCAAGGTCAAATGAAACTATCACTGAATCGG
>JANYFI010000018.1 GCA_025362765.1 Ferruginibacter sp.
AGCCAGATGGTTGCGGTAGAAGAAGGCGTTAACCGCAATTATTATACATGGAAATATGTTTACAATGATGGCTTAAAAATCATTGAAAAATGTTTTTCAAAAGAAAATGATTTGCTGGGATACTTTGAGTATGAATATAAATGATGACCGATGTCCGATTTTTTTAAGGCGATGTAAACAGCCCTAAAAAAAATTGGACATCAGCCATATAACAAAATCCCCTTGCGGGGATTTGTTGATTGTTTGATTGAGCAGTTTTATAGGTTGGCGGACCGGAAATTATTTAATTCTTTTTGACTCACTGTCCAAACCGGTTTTTCTGTCTCTCGAATCTTTTATCTGGTTGCTGCCAAAGCGATAACTAAAAGTTACCCTAAAGGTTCTGCTCTCCCACCCTCCACCAGCATTGATTTGAAGTCCGCCAAAATTACTGGTCGCTTTCCAGGGAGAAGTATTAAAAATATCAGTAGTAGATACCTTAACCGTTGCCTTTTTATGTAACAGCAATTTTTGCAATCCCAGGTCTACGCCACCTTGCGGTTTTGTTTTCCAGGTAGCAGCCCAAACACTTGGTCCGCTAAACCAACCGCTGATTTCCGCCGTATAATTTTTTCCCAAAATAAATGTTTGCTGCAGGTAAGCGCCATAGCCGGGGATATTTAATTTCAACACCTTGGTGCCAATGGCGCCGTTAAACATCTGGTAGTTGTACCAGATATTGGCATAGCCGCTCCACCATTTATTAATGGGCAACGATGAACCAATGCTGACGTTTAAAATATTTTGACTGGCCAGGTTTTGTTGCTGTACGTAAGTGGCGTTATTGACAGTGTCGGTAACCTGGGTGGCATAATCTTTTACATGCGCATAACCCACGGTTGTATTGATGATGCCCATAAAAGTATGTGTCAGTTCGATATTGTCAGTATATTGGGGGCGAAGAAATGCATTGCCTTTTTGATAAGTCAGCTCATCCAGTTTGTTTTCAAATGGGTTCAGATCCTGGTAACCTGGCCGGTCAATTCTGCGGCTATAGGTCAGGTTCAGCGTATGATTTTTGTGTAGATTCCAGGTAAGTGCCGCACTGGGAAAAAGATTGACATAATTTTTCTTCACCGTGTTGTCTCCCTGTACAATGCTGTCTTCTCTTGTAAGATCTCCTTCACTACTGGTTTGTTCCATTCTTATACCCGCCTGTATGCTCCACTTCGCATTAATCTGCTGCTGATAATTTGCATAAGCCGCATTAACATTTTCCTTGTATTTAAAGCGGTTACTCTGGCTCAATACTTTTACAGGATCGCCATCTGAATTATCATTAAAAAAATCAAAGGAATTCTTTGTTGTAACAAAAGATGTTTTGGCGCCATACCCCAGCTTTCCTTTGCCGAGTTTTTGTTCTACATCCAGTTTGGCTGTAGAAATATTAATGTCCGTTGGGGTTGAGTTTCTGTTTATAACACTGTATAGTAAATTGCTGTTATCGTCATAATAATAATTGGGTTGATAGCTATGGCTTCTGCCGCTAAACAGGCCGTAATCCGCATCAAAATTTATTTCGGTTCCACTCGTATCGGCATAACGGTAGTTTACATTAAAATTCGCATTGGTGCGGTTACCCGGAACAATATTTACCGCCTGCAGATTTTTTACAAACTTGCCGGTTGGATTATAAAAAATAGGCGTATTGGTATTACTCGACCACTGATTGTTACCAAAATTTGTCGTCACCAATACACCAACCGTATTTTTGCTATCGATAAAATAATCGGCGCCGGCTTTTATGTTGATGTTTTTGTTATCATTGGTATTGATGGTTTGCTGGTGGTAGGCTGTATCTTTTTGTATGCGGAATAATTTCAGCGTGTTGCGGTATTCGCCCATATTTGCGCCGATGTTACTAAACAGGTTTATTTTTTTATCCCGGTAATTCAGTGCGACAGATCCATTACCTTTTGGTGTAATTCCCTGCACCAGGCCCAGATTGGCACTGCCATTGGTGCCAAATTTTTTATTCTTTTTCAGGCGGATGTTTACGATGCCTGCATTACCACTGGCATCATATTTTGCACTGGGGTTACTGATCATTTCAATCGCTTCCACATCGTTGCTGTTGATGCTTTTTAAATAGGCGGCGAGGTCTTTTGTATCCAGTTGCATCATCTTACCATCTACATACACTTTTACGCCGCTTTTTCCTTTCATCGTGATATTGTCGTTATTGTCAACCTGCATACCTGGACTTTTCTGCAACAATTCAAGCGCATTGCTACCAGTCGCATTAATACTGCTCTCCACATTAAACACTGTCTTATCCGCATGAATTTCTATCATGGGTTTTTTGGCAACAACTGTAACGCCCTGCAGTTTGCCCGAAGCCGCGTTCAGTTGCATATCTTTCACTGTATACGCTTCGCCACTTTTAACATAAAAAGAATCGCTGTATTTATTTTCAAATCCTACCATAGCATAACTGATTATATAAGAACCCTCTGGTTTTGGAGAAAATTCAAATCCGCCATCAGCGTTGCTTACAGCCGATTTTACCAGGCTACTGTCTTTACTTTTCAATAACGATACCGTAACAGATTGTAATAGTTTGTCATTTTTGTCTGATACTTTGCCTGTAATTTTCCCGGCAGTTTGCACCATAACAGGCGATACAATTAGCAACAGGAATGCCGCTAATAATGTAAAAAATAAATTTTTCATTATAATAAGTTTTGATTGATTTGACTGAGTTGATTGAACGCAAAACAATTAAAAAAGTTACAGCACCTGAATGTTTTTGGGATGAACCGACGAATTAAAAAGATGAGTGGTCAGAAGGACTACACAGATTTATGATGAAAGGAAACAGAGGTGGATGAATGAAATCTTAAATTAAAAAGTGAAAATTAAAAAGTAAAAAAAGGAACGGTTGGTTAAGGCGCTTTGTAAAAAATATCACTTAAATCATTTACAAGAAATGCAGGTTGCTCACAACGAAGTTCAAATTAACAGTCGGAAAAAATTATTAATTATTAATTACACAAAAAGCCCCTGGTAATCTTCGCCGTATCCAATAACATTGCTGTACTGTGCAAAATCTTCTTTAGGATGTGAAGTGGTAAGTACAAAAGTGCGCATACCCGCATTCAGTGCGCTTTCTACCCCTTTTGGCGCATCTTCAAAAACAATGCAATCTTCGGGTGGTACGCCCAATGCGGCAGCACATTGTAAAAAAGTTTCAGGATGTGGTTTGCTGATAGACACATCATCAGCGCTTACCACCACAGGAAAATATTTCCGCAGGTGAAGGTTATCCAATACAAAATCAATATTAAAAGGAATGGCAGCAGAGCCAATGGCCATTTTAATACCAGCCGCTTTCGCCTGGTCCAGAAATTCCTGCAGCCCATCTAATAATTTTAGATTGGGAAGATAAGCCTGCTGATAACGTTTTTCTTTTTCAATAGACAGTTCCTGCATTTGTTCTTTTGTAAAATGCCCGGGGCCAAAAAACCGGATAAGCACTTCCTCATTTTTTCCGTACATCTGTTGCTTCACTTCGTGATGCGTAAAAGGAGCTTTTAAATCTTTGGTTAATATATCATGCCAGGCTGCTGCATGGTAGCCCATGTCATCAATTACAGTCCCGTTTAAATCAAATAAAAATGCGGCGGCTTTTATGTTCATCTTAAAAAATATAGTGGTGTAATATTTAAGCAATGGCTATTGCTTTTTTAATAAAATTTTGTGTAATGTTAACTTATTTTGTTTTGCTGCACTGAAAAAATCACCAGCTAATTTTTAGCAATTCCACTCCCTGTCCGGCCAGCGCTATTTTATAAACAGCTTTGCCGTTTTCCACCCGTAATGTGTCAGAAGGTGAATCCTGTTGCAGCAAATAAAGGTTGAAAACTGTTGATCGCAAACAAAAGAAAAATGCAACCACCAGGGATTGCATTTTTTATTTTTTTAAAAATCATTTGTAGTAGCTTGATTAATTCACTTTCAATTTGTACACTGTTTCACTATGAAATTGCTGCCCTGGCAATAATAATGTGGTCGGAAATTTTGGTTCATTGGGTGAATCGGGAAAATGTTGTGTTTCAAGGCACAAGGCTGCATGCTGGTTGATTTTTTTGCCGGCAGACGTTGAAAATGTTCCATCTAAAAAATTGCCTGTATAAAATTGTACGCCGGGCTGAGTGGTGTAAACTTCCAGTGTTCTGCCTGACAAAGAATCTTTTAATTCTACGATCTTTTGCAAAGAACTATCCTTTTTATTCAATACCCAGTTATGATCATAGCCACCACTTACCGCACCGATTTCAAGACCGATTTTTTTAGCTTTTTTAAAATCAAATGGTGTTCCTTTTACAGATTTTATTTCGCCTGTTGGTATCAGTGTGGTATCCACTGGTGTATAATTATCTGCATCAATCTTCAGTGTATGATCCAGGATGGTGTTGTTTACGTCACCCGTTAAATTAAAGTAGCTATGATTGGTAAGATTTAACACAGTCGCCTTATCTGTAGTAGCGTTGTATTCAATTTTTAGTTCGTTGTCATCACTTAAAGAATAGCGAACAGTTACTTTTAAATTTCCGGGATAGCCCTCTTCCCCATCTTTGCTGGTATAACTCAATAATAAGCTGGCGATGGAATCATTCTCTGTAGCAGCATCCCAAACCTGCTTATCAAAACCCTTTAAGCCACCATGTAAAGCATTGGGCGTATTGTTTATTGCCAGTGTATACTGAGTACCATCAATTTTAAATTTGCCTTTTGCAATGCGGTTGCCATAACGCCCCACCACTGCGCCAAAATAAGGAGGATGTGCCAGGTAACCACTTAAACTATCAAAGCCCAACACAATGCTGGAAGAGTTATTATTTTTATCCTGCGATACCCATGAAGTAACCGTTGCCCCATAGCTGGATATTTTTACCTGCACACCTTTTGCATTGGTGAGGGTATATAAAAAGACCTCCTTTCCATCATAGTTTCCCCAGGCTGCCTTTGCAACACCGGTTTTTGTTTCCATTTTTTCTGTAGCAGGTTGCGTGTTAGTACCATTATTGCAGGAAGTAATAAAGATTGCAAAAATGATTACAATGCCAGAGAGTGTTGATTTTTTCATATGTTTTTTTGCTTGCAACTTCAGTTTCGTGAAGCGTTATTGATTATAAAAATTAAAATTATGATAATAATTTGTTAGGCTGACAATTAATATTGAAACACCGCAATCACCATTGTCTTCTCACTACAGGCCAGTCATTATACCAGGCAATTTTTTCTATCCGCAATTTACTTCTTCCATAGTCAGTAGCATCGTATCCGTGAAAAATAAGATAATCAGCGTCATTAAAATCAGCTACAGCGTTGTGCCCAACCCCATCCCAGTTTTTATCG
>JANYFI010000036.1 GCA_025362765.1 Ferruginibacter sp.
CTGGTATGTGCTATTTAGAAACAACCAGTTTCAGGGGCTTATAAAAACAATGGATATGCTAAACCCAGCGATCAGCAAAATAAATGAAGTACAGTTTATCTTTATAAAGGACACTATAATAAGTAATGTTCATTTTAAAAAAGGGGATGTGCTGCGACAGGAAAAAAGTGACTATAAAGAAATATTAAAAATGGCTGAATTTGTTAGTGACAAATTGAACAATACAACTTTGAGGGTGGCGCTGTTTCACCTTGATTCTATAACTTTAAAAAAATATTCCTTTCATGAACTGGAAAACATTTACAATAGTTTGCAGTAGTGCCGCCCTTGTTTCTTTTCCCCAAAATATCATTGGTTGTGGACCAGAGGCTGATCCATACGATTATTATACTTCCTTTTTTCATCCCAATTTACCTGAATCAAAAGGATACAATTCGTTTTATTATACCGGCTATAATTTTTTGTATGATGAAAATGAACCGGCGGAACCAGCCGACCTGCTCGCTGCGGAATGGGCCGTTTATTGCGGCAACCCGGTAACCGTTGCAGATGCAAAAATATTTGTCAATGATTTTTCCCGGCAGGATGTATATAACCTGTATAATAAAATTGAGAAAAATACAAACCCGAAAATTCCGGACAGTGTGTTGAACAATAGTATGGCAGTTTATTTTACCACCGCCAAAAACCTTGAGGCGTTGGGATATATATTGTATGCCAAACAGGTTGAACCTTATGTGACCGGAAGTACTGGTAGTTGGGAGCCGGTTAAACGAGATAGCCTGGGCATGACCGGCCTTATAAAAAACGGCCAGCAGTTGTACAAAGCCACCAAAACAGATTTTTTTAAATTAAAGTATGGCTACCAATTGGCGAGGCTGGCACTCTACGGCAATCAATATGCTGATGCGGTAAAATTTTATGACAATTGTATTGCTCCCAACCCTGTAAGTTCTGTGTTGCAGTCCATGTCGATGGCTTTAAAAGCTGGTGCTATAAACAAACTGGGTAATAAAAAAGAAGCCGCTTATTTATACAGCAAGGCATTTAGCGCATCAATAGCAAAAAGGGTAAGCAACTATATAAGTTTTAAGTGGATGATGGACGCCAAGACAGACCGGAATGACTACCTGGCGCTGTGTAAGAACAATAAAGAAAAAGCTGATATGCTTGCCCTGTTTGCCATAGGCAGCCCGGATGATGAACTGGAGACTATGAAAAAAATTGTGGCGCTGGATGCTACAGGCGATGCGCTCGAAGTATTGGCCGTAAGAGAAATCAACAAACTGGAAGAAAAATATTTTACTCCATTATTACAAAACGAAAAAGGTGGCAAACAAAATATTTACTCATCAAGCGATGAATTGGCTGATGTACAAATAAAAAATGCGGGTCAGGAATTAGAGAAGTTAGCTGGCTTTTTACACAGCGTAGCTGCCAATAAAAAAAATAAAAACAAGGGCTTATTTGAAACCGGCGCTGCGTATGCTTCCTACATGAAAAAAGATTATCCAACAGCGAAAAAATATTTAGAATCTGCAAAAACCATGTCGCTTACAAAAAAAGTAAATGCACAATGGATGCTGACAAATTTGCTGGTTACAATAAGTGGGCAGGCAAAAATAGACTCCGCTTTTGAAGAGAAGTTATTACCATCGCTACAATGGCTGCTGGATGAAGCAACAGCTGAAGTATCCGTTACCAAAAATTACTTCGATGTATCGCCCTGGAAGAAATTTTACCGCAACCTGATGAGTGACATTTTAGCTCCCCGCTATCACCGCCAAGGGGATTTTGCAAAAGAAACTTTATGTATGGGAGCTGCAGATTTTATAAGTGCCGGAAATGGCGGATACGATGGCTATTATACCAACGGCATAGATTTTTTGAGAAACAATTTGCCATCGGCGGATGTGGAGCAATTATACAACCTTATGAATAATAAGCAAGCCGGCAAATATGAAAAATACCTTTTACAACACAATGTGATAAAAAAAGCGGACGTAATAGACTACGCCGGTACGGCTTATTTAAGAAGTTATGACTATGCCCGGGCCATTAGCTGGTTTAAAAAACAAACAGATAAAAAATCGCTGCTCATTAATACCAACCCATTTGTTGATTTATTATACGACCAGGAAGAAGTATTACCCGGTGAAGAGAAATTTTTAACTACCAAACCGGCCTTTGCCGCAGAGATGCAACGGCAAATGCAGTTGGCTGTTACCGACAAGCCGAATGCTGCCAAACATTTTTACAAAATAGCCAATGGCATGTACAATATGACTTATTATGGACATGCCTGGCAACTGGTGCAATATTACCGCGGCGGCAGTGATGGGTACTATATTCCCAAAAATGCCACGGCTTTTCAAAAAGAATATTATGGTTGCTACAGCGCCCTTCAATATTTTGAAAAAGCAATGAACGCTTCCACTGACAAAAATTTTAAGGCCCGGTGTGTTTTTATGATGGCCAAATGCAGCCAGAAACAGTTGCAAAGCCCGCAATATTACTCATTTGGAAATTACGATAAATATGAGGCAGCCAACAAACTATACCAATCGGCGTTTTACCAAAACAAGTATTTTCCTGTTTTGACAGCAGAGTATAGTAACACCGCATTTTTCGAGGAAGCTTATAATAGTTGCAGTTACCTGAAAGATTTTATTGACAGAAAAAAATAATCCATGGATAAATTTTAATTTCGTTCAAATTATTTTACTTGTCTGCAATCATATACTACTTAATACTGCCGTTTATTTATCTTTTATCTGTACTGCCGTTTAGGCTATTGTATATTATATCAGATGGGCTTTACCTGCTGTTGTATTATGTAGTTGGCTACCGCAAAGTAGTGGTACATGACAATCTTACCAATTCATTCCCGGAAAAAACACCGGCTGAAATAATCGTACTGGAAAAAAAATTCTTTCGCTATTTCTGCGATCTATTGCTGGAAACATTTAAAACACTTTCCATCAGCCCGCGCAAAATGTTGGAGCATTGCAGTTTACATCCGGACGCAGCGAAGTTGTTTGATGAACTGGCGGCGGAAAACAAAAGCCTTATCATTGTAATGGGGCACAACGGCAACTGGGAGTGGGCGGGTAACACTTTTAGCTTATGCTGTAAACACCAGTTGTATGTAATTTATCATCCGCTCACCAATAAATATTTTAACGGACTTATTTGCAGGATGCGGGAAAGGTTTGGAACGAGGTTAATACCGATGAAAGAAACTTTCAGGGAAATTGTAAAAAACCGTACCCAACTTACCGCCACGGCTTTTATAGCCGACCAGTCACCCAACCCAAACAATGCGCACTGGATGAATTTTTTACACCAGGACACCGCCGTATTTATGGGTACCGAAAGAATCGCCCAAAAGATAAATTACCCCATTGTTTTTGTTTCTGTGAAAAGATTAACAAGAGGTTATTATACCCTGATGGCTGAGTTGCTGCAATCGCCTCCTTATACTGATGGTGAGGGTTCTATAACAGCCACGCATACAAAAAAGCTGGAAGCCGACATACTTGCCCAGCCCGAAACATGGCTTTGGGCGCACAAAAGATGGAAGCACAAACGCAAGTAGACTTTAAATAAGTTATCTTTACTATCTAAATGTCCATCAATGCTCCTCGGTAAAAACCTGATATTAGCGACTAAGCCATTTGCAAAAGAAATAAGGTCCAAAAGTTGGTTCCATACCATTTCCACTTTGTCTTTATTAATTCTTGCTTTGACTGGTACCCTAATTGCTCCGAATATTCCATTAAAATTATTGTGCAGTTTATTCGCAGGCTTATTGCTGATCCGCATGTTTATTATTTATCACGATCACCAGCATCATACCATTTTAGCCCATTCCAAAATAGCCAATGGCATCATGACGGTTTTTGGCATGTATATGCTTTCGCCTACCAGCATCTGGAAAAGATCACATGATCATCACCATAACCACAATTCAAAATTATTTAGCGCCAGCATCGGTTCATACCCCATTGTTACCCGTAAGAAGTATATGGAGATGTCTGCCGGACAAAAATTTCTTTACCTCGCCGTTCGTCATCCTGTCACCATTGCATTAGGCTATTTTTCCATGTTCATCGTTGGTATGTGCCTGCGGTCTTTTGTCAGCAATCCCCGCAAACATTATGATAGCCTGATTGCCTTGATACTGCATTTTGGTGTAGCCGTTGGCTTGTTTGTTTTTGTTGGCTGGCAGGCCTGGTTCTTTATGTTTTTTCTGCCTTTTGTAATTGCCTTTGGCATGGGCGCTTATTTATTTTATGCGCAACACAATTTTCCTGGTGTAGAATTTTATGAAAATAAAAACTGGGTGTATGAAAAAGCGGCACTGGAATCTTCCAGCTTTATGAAGATGCACCCGGTAATGGAATGGTTTACCGGCAATATTGGCTACCACCACATTCACCACCTCAACTCAAAAATTCCTTTTTACCGTTTGCCGGAAGTAATGAAACATTTTGAAGAATTACAAAACTGCAAAACTACTTCACTGTCTCCAAGAGCTGTAAGCGCCTGCTTTAAACTAAAAGTGTGGGACCAGGAAACCAACCGCATGATTGGGGTAAAAGGCCTGCAGAAAGCCATGGCTTAACCGTTTCCATTTTTTTATTGTTGATTTTTGCATAAGTCCATA
>JANYFI010000234.1 GCA_025362765.1 Ferruginibacter sp.
TCAAAATTTATTCAGAATAGGCGGGAGTTCCGTGCTCAAAAACATCTAATCCGCCTGGATTTGTTTCAGCTTCAGCTTCAACACGCAATCTCCATGGATTAGGTAATTTATTGATTACCCACATTAATATAAATGCTACTGCAAATGTTGCAGCTACAATAGTGAGGTTTCCAACCATTTGCTTTACAAAAAGATCTTTTCCACCTCCATAAAACAATCCTTTTAAAGGAGCTGAATTGTCTGCTCCTGTCGGACCCGCTACTCCATATTTGCCACATGCAAACAATCCTAGTGACCAGGTACCCCAGATACCTGCTGCCCCGTGAACAGGTACTGCACCGATCGGATCATCAATTCTCAGGTATTCCAGTAATCCCGTAACCAGGTAAACAACCAGACCAGCTATTGCACCAATTAAGACCGCTCCGGTTGGAGAAACCCAATAACAAGGACAAGTAATTGCAACCAGCCCAGCCAAAACACCGTTTACGGTAAAAGGTAAATCAAATTTTCCTTTAGTTCCGCCAAACCATAAAGCCAGGTACATTGCCACCATACCTCCTGAACAAGCAGCAAGCGTTGTATTTGTAGCAACGCGACCGATACCCTGCATATCCACAGCAGATAGTGTACTTCCCGGATTGAACCCATACCAGCCGAACCACAAAATGAAAGCACCTACAGCGCCCAACGTGAGGTTGTGAGCTGGTGGCATACCTCCGCCATCGCGTTTAAATACCCTGCCGATGCGTGGTCCTAACACAATTGCACCAGCCAAAGAGGCAACGCCACCAATGGTATGTACAACAGTTGAACCAGCAAAATCCCAGAAGCCATAAGTTGCAAGGAAACCTCCGGGGCCCCATGCCCAGTGACCAATAATAGGATAAATAAATCCAGTAATTCCTATTGAATATAAGATATCGCCTCGGAAACTTGTACGACCGATCATTGCACCTGAAACGATTGTTGAACAAGTATCAGCGAATGCATATTGAAAAATCCAATGTGCAATTACCGGTATACCTGTCGTCAGATAAGTTTCCGGTGCACCCTGCAGAAAGAACCAGTGGTAGCCGATATAGGAGTTGCCTTTACTGAACATAAAAGCATAGCCAATTGCCCAGAAAAGCAATCCGCATAAACAGGTATCAAAAAGACATTCCATCAACACATTTACAGTTTCAGTTTTTCTGGCGAATCCAGCTTCAAGCATCACAAAACCTGCCTGCATACCAAAAACCAAAAAAGCAGCAATCAATGTCCATATAGTATTGGCAGTGTTTATTAAAACAGTTTCGTGAGGTGTATATACTTCCTGCGCAATGGCGGTGGAAGCTAACATTGATGGTAACATTTTCATTGCGGTAACCACAAGAAAAACGCCAAGCACTTTTGCGAAAACTATGGTAAACCACATTTTCCATTTTTCTGCTTTCGTTAATGGAATGGCTGCTACGGCGCCGGATTTCCGTTGCCCCATTTGTCTGAGATTAGCTAAAGTTGATGAAAACATGTAGGTAAGTTTAAGGTTATAAAATATCTGTACAAAAAACTAATTAAAATTTATACACTGCTGCAAGCAATGCTGTAGCTGTAGATTTAGAACCGGTGCCATCATTTTTAGAATAAATTTCACTTTGTGCAGCTTCAAATCTTAATTCAGGAATAAGGGTAAAAGGACCAACTTTATAATTCAGGGATAAGGTATTAGCAAAAATGCTTTTTGCGCCAAAAGAAGATGGGTAAACAATTTTTGAGTCGCTGATTAGTTCACTCCTTAAAGTCAAACCAATAGCAGGGGTAGGATCAAGATTGAGGTAAAGCGCATACCCTTGCCAGCTACCACTTGGCAATAAGGAGCCAACCATTTGTTGACGACTTTGAGTCGTCGCATTAAAACCAATCCCAAACTTATCAGTTACAGTCGCATTAACAACCAGATCAAACTGACTCAAACTTTTCAGCCCTACATAACCTTGAGGAATACCGGCTGAGTTGTATATAACTCCATAAGTAGGATTTTCTCCCTCTTTTGTAGAACCAAAAAAGCCTGCATAGTTTAGGTATGCTTTTACTTTACCATTTTTAGAAGCTCCACTGACCTGTGCAATCAGCGTTTTTGTACTTGTAGTAGAAGTTGTCTGATCAATGAAGTTGGCCACACCCACCATGAATCCTACCGGTCCGGCAGTAACATCCATTTTTACACCTGTGTGCGAAAACGGTCCATTGGTAAACATATAAGACATACTATAGTTTCTGTTTAAAGGCGCATCCATTACTTCGTATCCAACATGCGTTGCAAACTTACCAGCAGTTATTTTTACATCTTTTGACAAGGCATACGTAACATACAATTGCTTCACTAAAGAAAGGCTTGATTTGGCGGCAGTTTCGTAATAAGAAAACTCCTCCGCTCTTGTGCCAAATCCCAGGTCAGCGGTGGCAGTAACTTTTCCTGACAATGCTGTGGCATCTGCTTTGATGGTAGCCATACCCAACGCAAATGAGCTTTGAGAATTTGTAAAACTTGTTTTGTTGTTACTGTTGCCTGCAGCGTTTGAAAAATTGTAGCGGTAGTAGCCATCAACAGATCCTGAAATAGTAAGGGATTTTGTAGAATCCTGGGCAAAAAGAGATTGCATGGCTAACAAAGCGACCACTGCGGTTCCAAATTTCTTTTTAATCATTTTTTTTGTTTTAGTAGTTGGTTAAAGAAAAGCGTTGAATTTTTTTGGCAAAAGCAATCCAGTCTGTCATTAGGGTAAAATTATATAAATTACTATTTACTATAATCTAAGTATTCTTTACAATAATACGCACAAAAAATAAAAGTAACCCAAATAAATAAACATATTTATATATTATATGTGAATAAACGGGCTAAATTTTTAGATAATTTTAAATGTTGAACTAAAACTTTGCAAAAAAAGCAATGTTTAATGAATTTTATCAAGATTATAAATATTATATATAATATGCAATAACTTTTGCTTAACTAAAAAATCTTGTCCCGATTTACTTTATTGCTAACCAAAATGCAAAAAAATAGTTAAGCTGCGCACAAAAAAATCCGCGATGATGAAATCGCGGATTACTAAACATTTTGTTGAAATTCTAATGAACAGGTCTCTCTTCAATAATACCTTCAGACCTTACCAGTAAAGTACCCTGCACATAATTTTCACCATGCTGGGATTCATCCAGGCCTGCAGACTCTTCATCTTCAGAAACACGCAACGGGTTAACGAAATTGATAAATTTAAATATTAACCACCCTACAATAAAGCTATAGCTGGCAACAATTACCATTCCCTTTAATTGGGTAAAAAACAAATCACCACCGAAAAATAGTCCCTGGTGATTTGCTGTTGCATCTAGCCCTACACCACTGTTTACAGCGTGAGAGGCAAAAATTCCAGTTAACAACATACCAACCATACCGCCTACACCATGGCACGGAAATACATCCAGCGTATCATCTACTTTACTTTTAGAACGTAACGAAACCGCAAGGTTTGAGATGATGGCGGCAACAAAACCAATAAAGGCACTGTGTGCAATACCTACAAAACCTGCTCCAGGAGTAATAGCCACCAGCCCAACTACAGCTCCAATACAAAAGCCCTGAACGGAAGGTTTTTTACCCCGCAGTACATCAAAAAACATCCAGGACAAACCCGCCGTTGCCGCAGCTGTGTTGGTAGTAGCAAAAGCAGATACGGCCAATGTATTGGCAGCCAGCGCTGAACCTGCATTAAAACCAAACCAGCCAAACCATAGTAAACCAGTTCCTATCAATACGTATGGAACGTTGGCAGGATGATTTTCGATATTGTCAATATGCGATTTTCTTCTTTTTAATACCAAAGCACCGGCAAGGGCCGCACAACCTGCCGTGATATGTACAACAGTACCACCAGCAAAATCTAGTACACCCATTTTAAATAAAAATCCATCCGGATGCCAGGCCCAGTGACAAACAGGGAAATAGATACACACGCAAAACAAAACAATAAATAGGGCATATGAAGTAAAACGAACCCTTTCAGCCACTGCACCAACAACCAGTGCAGGTGTTATGATAGCAAACATTAACTGAAATAAAGAGAATAAGGTTAACGGAATGGTCGGGCCACCGGCCCATGGAGCGCCAGATACAACGCCTTTATAAAATAAATGTGACATTGGATTTCCTATAACGCCTCCAATGGTAGTTCCGAAAGACATTCCGTAACCAACTGTTATCCATAAAACAGTTACAATACCGGCCGCTACAAAACTCTTGATCATCGTACTCAACACATTTTTCCTGTTTACCATACCACCATAAAAAAATGCCAGACCAGGAGTCATTAAAAATACCAGCGCAGTTGCTATCAATACCCAGGTTATATCACCTGTTACGTATTTGGATGTGTCTGCAAAAGCCTCAGCAGTAGGAAAGAAAAGACTGCCTATGGCTACAGCCGTGAGTGCAAAAAAAGGTAGCACCTCCTTAATTCCAATTTTTTTCATAATGTTTAGTGGTTTTAATATTAAAAAATAATATAATTATTTGATATTGAAACAAAAATACTAAAAATTTATAAATAAATGCTCCCCGTTGTGAAAAATTATTAACATTATACTCATATTGTATAATGTTAATAATTTCAATTAACATCACATTAACTATCGTTACTATGTAAAATAGACAGATGATCTATATTAACATACTTAGTATAAATAAAAAACTCCCTGAATTTCTACAGGGAGTTGCGATCAAAAAATTTAAATTTATCAAACCAGGTAACGGGCAATCATATTCCCATCAGCAGTTTCCAGCAGTGAAGTGCCTACAAGGAATTCATCTACTTTTTCAGCACAATCCCGACCTTCTTTAATAGCCCAGACCACTAGGGATTGGCCACGACGCATATCTCCTGCTGTAAATATTTTACCAATATTGGACTGATAATTTTTTTCTGATGCCCTTACGTTGCCTTTCTCGTCTAATTCCAGTTCAAGCTCTTTTATCAGGCCTTCGTGTTGTGGATGAACAAAGCCCATGGCCAGTAATGCCAGCTCACAGGGAACCTTTCTTTCACTTCCCTTAATTTCCACAAATTGTGCAGGCCGGTGATCTACTATTTTCCATTCCAGGTCAACTAATATCAGCGCCTTCAAATTACCTTTTTCATCCCCAATAAATTCTTTAGTGGCAACAGCCCAATGCCGGTTGCCACCTTCATCATGCGAAGAAGTGGTTTTTAACAACATAGGAAAAGTAGGCCAAGGCATGACTATGCTTCTTGCCTCCGGGGGTTTCGGCAGCAACTCAAACTGAGTTACAGATTCAGCTTTATGCCGGTTACTGGTACCAACACAGTCACTTCCTGTATCGCCACCACCGATTACAATTACATTTTTTCCAGAAGCAAAAATATCTTCCTCAGTAACTGGCTTTCCGGCCACCCTTTTATTTTGTTGTTTCAAAAACTCCATGGCAAAATGCACTCCCTTCAGCTTTCTTCCAGGAACGGGTAAATCCCGTGGTACGGTTGAACCTCCCGCCAATACGATGGCTTGGTATTCACGGAGTAAATCGCTGATACTTATATTTACCCCCACATGGGCATTGCATTTAAAAATCACGCCTTCTTCTTCCATCAGTTGAATACGCCTGTCAATCACCCATTTTTCCAGTTTAAAATCGGGAATACCATACCGCAATAAACCGCCTGGTGCATCATCTCTTTCAAAAACAGTTACTGTATGCCCGGCAAGGTTCAGTTGAGCGGCCGCAGCCAATCCAGCGGGTCCACTTCCTACCACGGCTACTTTTTTACCCGAGCGGGAAATTTGTTTGTGTGGTTTTACAAAGCCTTTATCGAAAGCTATTTCAATAATGTGTTTCTCAATTTCTTCAATCGTAATCGCCGGCTGGTTAATTCCCAACACACAGGAAGTTTCGCAGGGTGCCGGGCAAATACGGCCCGTAAACTCAGGAAAGTTATTGGTAGAAGAGAGTATGTCGTAAGCTTCTTTCCAGCTTTTACGATATACGGC
>JANYFI010000081.1 GCA_025362765.1 Ferruginibacter sp.
TTTACCAATGAAATAA
This sequence comes from Ferruginibacter sp., assembly GCA_025362765.1. Classification (GTDB taxonomy): domain Bacteria; phylum Bacteroidota; class Bacteroidia; order Chitinophagales; family Chitinophagaceae; genus Ferruginibacter. Next base: position 17 of record JANYFI010000081.1, read on the forward strand.
TATCCGTTACCAATTTATTCATGGCATCACTGTCTTTTATCATCATCGCCGCATTTTTATTTACCAGGTTTTTTGCATTGGCTGTCTGGTGATCTTCCGCTGCAAATGGATAAGGTACGAACAACACTGCTTTTTTCTGCACACACAATTCTGACACTGACATGGCACCACTTCTGCTGATTACCGCATCCGCAGCAGCATAAGCATATTCCATTTGCATGATAAAATCGTTTACCCAAATATTTACTTTACCTGCCGCTGCCTCCTGTGCTTTTTGCAAAAAAGGTTTACCGGTTTGCCAGATCAACTGTAAATCATTTTTTTCAAACTCATCTATCTGGGCCGCCAATGCTTCATTTATATTTTTTGCACCAAGACTTCCCCCAACAGAAAAGATCGTTTTTTTATACGGATTAAGACCAAAAAAACGCACTGCATCTTCTTTGGTAACACTGCTGTTTGCAATGCTTGCCCGTATGGGATTTCCTGTAACCAATATTTTATTCTGAGGGAAAAACTTTTCCATACCGTCGGTTGCTACAAAAATTTTTGTGGCTTTTGCACCCAGCATCTTATTAGATTTACCCGCAAAAGAATTGGCTTCATGTATAAAAGTTTTGATGCCCTTTGATTGCGCATACTTAAGTACGGGATAAGTTGAATACCCGCCAACCCCAATGACAGCCGTTGGTTTAAACCATTTAAAAATCTGCTTCACCTGCACAAAACTTTTTACCAGTTTATATGGCAAGGCGATATTTTTCATCAAAGAACTTCTGTTAAATCCGGCAATATCCAATCCTCTTATTTGGTACCCCGCCTGCGGTACTTTTTCCATTTCCATTTTACCCTTTGCGCCAACAAATAATATTTCAGCTTCAGGCATCAATGTTTTTATAGCGTTAGCAATGGCAATGGCGGGAAAAATGTGTCCGCCGGTGCCGCCGCCTGCGATGATAAAGGAAAGGCCAGCCCCCCTGCCCCCCGAAAGGGGGTTCTGTGAAGACCCTACTTTTTTTTCATCATTCATTTCTATAGTTGGATTGTGCGTTTTCTAATTTTTAATTTTTAATTTCTACTGCTTCACTCCTCTTCCTGCTGCGAAGACGTTGGTGCTTTTACCTGCGCCGCCAATATTCTTTTTCCTTCCTGTTGCTCTACGTTTCTTGCCACACTTAAAATAATACCGATTGATAGACAGGTGAACAGAAAACTACTTCCACCCATACTTACCAATGGCAACGTTACACCAGTGTTTGGAAACACATTTACGTTTACGCCCATATTGGCTATCGCCTGTATCACCAGCGTAAAACTGAGTGCCAGCGCAAGGAATGCGCCAAATGCAAAAGGACATTTTCTGTACAATCGTATACACCGGAATAAAAACAGCAGGTAAATAAAAACAATAAATGTTCCTCCCAGCAAGCCATACTCCTCTAAAATAATAGCGAAAATAAAATCGCTGTAGGAATGAGGCAGAAAATTTCTTGCACTGCTGTTTCCGGGGCCAACGCCAAACCAACCGCCATTGGCAATGGCAATTTTTGCCTGGTTAATCTGGTACGATTTTTCATTGTCATCTTCCTTATGACTATACATGAAAGTCTGTATTCGCCCAATCCAGGTTGGAATGCGGCCTACCGAAAACATAGCCGGAAGTTCAGTTGTTTTATGATCTTCCTTGTCATAGTATTTTACAGCAATAGTTAATAAGATAGCAACCGGGATGGCGGCAATTCCCACCGTTAGTAATATATGTTTGGTACTGATGCGGCCAATAAACATCAGTAATAAACTAGTGGCTGCAACCAATATGGCCGTAGATAAATTGGCAGGCGCAATCAGCAAACAGATAATAGCTACCGGAATAATGATAGGCAAAAATCCTTTCTTAAAATCCTTTATCACCTGTTGCTTACGGCTTAACTGGCGGCTCATGTACATAAACAGGGCAAGTTTTGCCAGGTCAGATGTTTGGAACGTCATATTGATAACGGGCAACTTTATCCAGCGGCTTCCTTCGTTTAACCTGGTTCCAAAAAAGAAGGTGTAGATCAGCAATGGGATGGCAATCAAAAATAAGATGAGCGCTATTCTTGAGTAAATGGTATAGTTTACCCGATGGGCAAAATATATAATTATTACACCCAGTATAATAAAAGCAAATTGCTTGAATAAAAAACTTTCTGTGCTCTTGCTGTATTTA
>JANYFI010000097.1 GCA_025362765.1 Ferruginibacter sp.
AAAAATATTTGTCGCTTAAAACGGAAAGTTTCGATATGGAGCCGCTGGACGATGAGTACCTTCGGCTGATGGATGATATATGGTATGTGCACCCCGATGATCCATTACAAAACATGTTTTTGCAAAACAGGGTTACCCTGCTGATAGAACGTTTTTTTACCCGGCTGCATGAAAAGGCTGATTTACTGGAAGGCCGTTTTAACCTTACCCAGGATGAAGTACAACGCCTGGTGCAGGTAGAGCATTTGCTGATTAATAATCTTAGCGAAACACCGCCGACAATTGATGAATTTTCGAAGCTTGTTTCAATGAGCAGTACCAAACTTAAGAAAAGTTTTAAGAGAGTATATGGCGACAGTATTTATGCGTACTATCAAAAAGTACGGATGCAAAAAGCACGGGAATTATTGCTGAGTGGTAAATACAATGTTAATGATACGGCTTTGGCAGTTGGTTATCAGAATACGGGTAACTTTATACTGGCATTTAAAAAGCAGTTTGCCGTATCTCCCGGAGAACTAGCCACTTTTCCTTAACAATATTATAGCAACTTAAAAAATTGCCGGCCTTGTTTGATTTTTCATACAAATACACCGATCATGTACAGTACCTGCAAAATCTTGCTGCAAGCATTGGCGTCCCCATAGTGAACAATACTATTTGGCTGCCCCCCGCCATTGGCTCAGGCTATATAAAAGTAGTAGCGCTGGCAAATGGACTACAGGTATTGATTAATGAATGCATCCTTAACACAGACATTCGTTTTTACCGCCAGGCAATCGCCACTCCCTACTATACCCTCCGTTTTGACCAGGTAAGTAATATTAAAAATCTTACCCTTAGTATAGGAGAAGATTCACTGGAAGATCAGCATGGATTTTACTCGGGCGCTTTTTTAACTGATTCACTTTCTACACTGGACTATACCGCCAATGCGGGACTGGAAGACCGCTGCATCAACGTTTATTTTACTGAAGAATGGTTCAATAGCAATTCAGGCGTTAAAACCACTGACCCGTTTTTCAGCAGGTACATGTTATTGAAAACAGCCGCTTTTAGTATGGAGGTTTTAAACATTGACTACCGCGAACTGATGGAAGACATTTTCTTTTTAACGGACGACCATCTTTTTTATAAAACCGTTGTGCAAAACAGGGTAATGTTGTTGATGGAAAAATTTTTACGAACCCTGTACAATAAAATGACTGATCCCATTCAGGAAAAAGCAGGCATGTTAACAGAAATAAGAAGATTAATGCAGGTGGAAGCCATTTTGGTAAACAATTTTGGTGTATCGCCGCCTGCGGTTAGTGTACTGGCAAAAATGGCGATGATGAGTACAACCAAACTAAAGGTTGGCTTTAAGAGATTGTATGGCCTAAACCCTTACGAATACTACCAGAAAAACCGCATGTTTAAAGCCCGGCAACTACTCACAAAAAAAAGGTGCTCAGTGAAGGAAACAGGCCTCCAGCTTGGATTTAGAAATCTAAGCAATTTTACCATTGCCTATAAAAAAGAGTTTAATACGCTGCCAGGCAAAGTATAGCCAGTTAATTAAAAAAGACTTCTACGGTTATTTTTATGTCGGATACGGTTATGCGTTCGAATGACACATTGATTAACTTTGTACCCGCAAATGTGCTTGTAATGCAGATATGCCCCGTTTTATTTCAATTCCTTTGTTTTTTGTAAGTTAAACCAACGCTCACCTCCAATTAACAAGTCTTTATCCCGATTTTATCGGGATTTTTTTTACCCTTGGCGGCGCTACCTTACAGCCGCCCTTAGCCGCACCAGTTTTTCAAGCAGTGCTTCCAGTAAATCAAGGCGCAGCATATTGGCACCATCGCTTTTGGCCAGCGCCGGATTAGGATGTGTTTCAATAAATAAACCGTCTGCACCTGTTGCAATGGCGGCTTTGGCAATTGTTTCAATTAATTCGGGATTGCCGCCGGTTACACCGCCGCTTTGGTTAGGTTGTTGCAGGGAATGGGTGCAATCCATTATTACCGGCACGTTGATTTCCCTCATCCATGTAATGTTACGATAGTCTACTACCAAATCCTGGTAACCGAAGCTGTTGCCTCTTTCAATTAAACCCACTTTATGGTTACCGGTATTATTTATTTTCTCCACTGCGAATTTCATGGAAGGACCATTGACAAACTGGCCCTTTTTCACGTTCACAATTTTTCCGGTTTCGCCTGCGGCAATCAGTAAATCTGTCTGCCTGCAAAGAAAGGCGGGTATCTGCAAAACATCAACATAATTGGCCGCCATAGCCGCTTCCGCTGCGGTATGAATATCAGATGTAGTTGGCAGCTTAAATTGTTCGCCCAGTTTTTTTACCAGTTGCAATGCCGCTTCATCTCCTATGCCGGTAAAAGAGCTGGCGCTGGTGCGGTTGGCCTTGCGGTAAGATGCTTTGAAAATATAGGGTATGCCCAATCTTTTACAGATAGTGTACACTTTATCGGCCACTTCGGTGATCAGTGCTTCATCTTCTACCACGCAGGGACCAGCTATCAAAAAGAAATTATTTTCGTCATATTGCTGCCTTGCAAAAAGGTCGGTTAAATATTTTTCCATAGCGCAAATATACTACGTTTCATTTTTGGGCTATTAACCAATGGCTTTCATAAACTCTTCTTTTTTACGACGGGCCACATCAAGGGTTACGCCATTTTTCATTACCACGTGGCCGCCTTCTCCTTTTATATATTTTTCAATGCCATGCTTATTAATCAGGTAACTGTGGTGAATACGGATAAAAAGGGAAGCAGGCAGCAACTCCTCAAAATCTTTTAAAGTTTTTGTGGCGGTAATTTTCCGGTTGCCTGCAATATGAAAAATAGTATAGTTCCCATTGGCTTCCAGGTAAATGATGTCGTCTGTTGCGATAAACAGTAAGCCGTCCATAGAAGCTATGGCAATTCTTTTATTGGCCGACTTCTCTTCCAGGAAATTTTGAAGTAACAATTCCACCCGCTTATTGCCTTCCACTTGTTTTCGTTTTTTTGTTACTTTTTCTACCGCAAATTTCAGGTCTTCCACTTCCACTGGTTTTAATAAATAATCCAGCGCACTAAATTTTATTGCTTTAATGGCATATTGATCATAGGCGGTAATAAATATAATTTCGAAATCATAGTGAGTCAACTGCTGCAACATGGTAAAGCCATTCATGCGGGGCATTTCCACATCTAAAAAAACAATATCAGGATGGCTGATACCGATCATTTTTATGCCTTCTTCTCCATTATCACACTCTCCAATAACAGTTACTTCCGGGCAATGGTTAACCAGTTTCTGCCGCAGTGCATTTCGGCTGTTTTTTTCGTCGTCTATGATTATTGCTTTTAGCATTTTTATTATTCTATTATTTTATTGTTCACCTGTTTATTGACGGGGTTAACCCATTTAACTTAAAGACCAACTAACAAGGCCTATCAGGATTGATTTAGCAGTTCTACTTCTACTCTTGTGCCCAAAGGTTCATCCCCATCATCCAACAAGTCGGTTATTTTTACTGCGCTGTTTTTACCCTGATTAAACAAGTTAATACGGTCATTTGTTATTTGCATTCCCATTGACTCATGTGATAGCCTGTTGATTTCTTTATAAACTGCCGCTTTTGCTCTGCCCACGCCGTTATCCTCAATGCGGTAACAAATACAATTTTCTCCTGCAAAAACATCAATTGTCAATTTTTTATCGGTATCAATTTTATTAAGCAAGCCATGGTGAATGGCGTTTTCCACAAAGGGCTGTATTACTAATGGGGGTACTTTATAATCGCCGTTTAATATTTCATCAGCAATATTTATTTTGTACCTAAATTTTTTGTCACAACGCAGTTCTTCCAGTTCTATGTAAAGCTTTAGTGTTTCCATATCTTTCCAGCAGGGAACTGCATTGTCTTTAGAATTTTCCAAAATGGAACGGATGAGCCTGGCGAACTTTGCCAGGTATAACGTTGCCTTCTCTTTTTCATCTACTTGTATCAGGTTGTCAATAGAGTTTAAACAGTTAAAAATAAAATGAGGATTCATCTGTGCCCTTAGTGCCATCATTTCTGTTTCGGCAATTTTCTGCTTCATTTCCGCTACTTGCCAAATTGCTTTTATCCTTCTTTTTACCAACCAGTAAATAAGACCCGCTGTTAATAAAAAAAGCAGGGCTTTAAACCACCATGTTTGCCAAAATGGGGGCATAATATAAAAAGGAAAACTTGCCTGCTGTGGGTAAAAGCCGCCGTTCTCTCTTTTAGCTTTTACCTTAAAAGTATATTCGCCCGGCGGCAATTTTGAATAACGGATACTGTGTTGCTTTCCTGCAAATACCCAATCCTTCTCCAGACCTTCCAACATATAATAATACTCTACGGCACCAGGAGAAATAAAATCCAATACAGAGAAATTAAAGGTAAAAGCGTTTTTTGTATAGCCAAACTTTTGACGTCTGCCGGATGTATCATTTGCGACGGTAATAGTATCATTTACAAAAATAGCATCAATCGTTACCGGGTAATTATAAGAAGTGCTAATGACTGAAGGATTAAAGCAAATAAAATTATTTTCGGTTACTGTAGCAATTTTTCCATCTGGCAGCACTGCAATACTTTGCTGAAATTTTGAATAGGGTAATCCGGTTTGCTGGTTATATAAACCCTTCCACGTGCCATCAGCGGCTATGTGTCCAATGCCATTGATGGTAGTAAACCATGCGCCTTCTTTTTCATCCAGGACCACACCATATACATTGTCATCAGGAAGGCCCGACAATATATCATAGTTAGTAACCCCTTTATCCGGGTTAAGCGATGTTTGATATTTCGCCAGGCCACCTTCAAATGTAGCCACCCAAATATTTCCTTTACCATCAGGTATAATTTCATTGATTATATAAGAATGTAAGGCAGTTTTACTGGTATTATTTGTTTCAATAAAGTCAAATTTTTTATTGTAAAAATTATACCTGATTAATCCAAATCCCGATGTGCCAATCCACATACAATTGTTCTGCGCATCTGCAACCAGACAACGGGTCGCATGCAGGCCAATATCATCTTTCAACGGCACCCATATTTTTCGGGTTGTTGGCGTATACACAAACAATTCATTTCGTATGTTAGTAATCCAGTAATTACCTGTGTCATCTATCGCCATTGAGGTAACAATAGTTTTATTATAGGGCGATGGGAGAATAATTTTTTTCCACTTGTTAAACTTGTAATTATATGTTAGCAATGAACCGTTGGACAGCATAAAAATGGAATCTGCATTACGGGAGTAAAATGCATAAGAGGTATCATACCTATAAGCAGCCGGCTTTTGCAGGTTACTAATTATTCCTGATTTATTATCCACCATAAAAATCGCATTATCCTTCCACGACGCAATAAGCCACTCATCAGCAGACGGGTGATACATAAAATTTTTAAGGGTAAGGTCTGGTTGAACAGAAAGATTATTTGGGAAAGAAAGGTGAAGGTTATTATTTAACACGGGAATAAATTTACTAACCCCTTTCATGGTACCCACCCACGTAATGTGCTGCCTGTCTTTGTAAATGCAATTCACTTTTCCGGGCAATAAATCATTTTCTTTACCGGCAATTCCAGCTAAAAAATACAATACTTCATTGTTTTCGTTAATGGCTGCCAGCCCTTCTTTTGCCGGAACAAAAAGCAGTTGTTCGTCCTGGCTGTAGGGTGGAATAAATTTTCCGGTGTGCTCGCTTTTTTTTAATGAAACAACGGTCATTTCTTTTTTTGAAGGATCAAAGCAGTATAATTTATTTTCCTGGTCAGCACAAAAAAGTGTATTAAACCGTGCATCAAAATAGAAAAATGTAATATAACTCAATGATATGGCGGCCTGTAATTTAAAGATGCCTGTTTGTTTGTTAAAACCGAAAATACCATCGGTTGTGGCTAACCAAAGCTCTGTGGCAGATTTTGGAAGTATGCGAAAAATGGAGTGATACCCGCTATGAGCTTCAAAATTATTTTTACCGAAGTACTTCGTGAAATCGTAATAATGAAATCTTTTTTCTACCGGATTATAACGACATAATTCTTTTGCATCTGCCGCTATCCAGATACTGGTATCATTATCAGGATACGCATCCCATATAAAATCGCTGGGAATGCAATTGTCGTTTGTGGAATCTCCGGGCAAAAAGACTTCCGTTGTATCGGCGGCTACATCAATCCGGTTTAATCCCTTTCGGGTGCATACCCAGATATTCCCTTTTGCATCCTGCTCTACATCAGTAATAAAGCTGTTGGATAAATAATTTTTTTTGTTCAGTGACGGTTTATAAATTTTCCAGCTATTACCGTTATATAAGTTCAGTCCGCTCTCTGTGCCAATCCAAATATAACCGGTTTTATCTTTGTAAAAACAGGTGACGGTGTTATTGCTTAACCCGTCTTTTTCAGTGAGGTTATTAAAATAAGCCTGTTGCTGTGCGTTTACAGTTTGTACTAAAAAGGTAAAAAAGATAAGTAATATAACACCTGGGCAAATCCTCATTATTTAAAGTTAATTCAGATTATAAAGTTGAATCTCCTTCATAAATTTACAGTATAATATTACGAAAGGAACAATGTTAGAATGAGTAAATGAAGTGAGTTTCCTATTTTATCGCTGAATTTCCAAAGGTGGTCCTACTATAGCCATTTCATTATCAAAAAATATTTTTGCCAGCTCTTGTTTAGTTGGTTCGTGATCTAAAGCTGCTACCGTTACAAAAAATTGTTCCATTTTTCCTGCCGGCTGAAATATAACTTCCATTTTACCAAGCGCAGAAACCTGTGTCCAGGCATGTGGAATTTTTTGTGGTAAAAAAATAGCGTCACCTGCGGATAAATGAAATTCATCATCGCCTACTTTAAAAAAATAGTGACCCTCTAATACATAAAATATTTCGTTTTGAAAATGATGCACGTGTAATGGGGTGCCTTTTCCTTGCGAAAGAGAAGTTTGCTCAAAGATTGCTATTCCTCCGTTTGAATCGCTGCCTGAAATTTTTAAATCCAGCACGTTGGCATTTACGCCTTTTAATTTTATGTGGCCATGTATTCTTCCTTCGCCGGCCGGCACTTTAAATCCTTTATCCAAACTGATACATATATTTTTATTTTTTGCAAACAGGTGTAAAGGTGTGGCAAGTGCCGCAATGGTTGCTGTAATAAATTGGTTTCGTTTCATACTTACTTTTTTAATCAAGCCATGTGTTCGTTGCCTTTCTTGCAGCAAGCCGGGAAGAGCAAGACGAATGATTTTTTCTACTTAATTTTTATTCTAAAAAATCCATCGGTTACTTCTACTGTTTTGTCAGCGCCTGATACCGCAGCCGTAAAATGAAATGCGCCTTCTGCCCAATCCTTCTCCACTTTTGTAATTTCCATTTCCCCTTTTTTTGTGATGGCAAGGCCGATGCCCGTGAAAGAAATATCCACTGCTTCTTCTTCACCAAGTGCGATTTTTTTACCGGCAACTAAATATTGTTTATTATAAGGAAGGCCAATGTATTCATTTTGGTAATAACCGATTATCCTTGATGCTGCACCAGGCGGCATAATTGAGAAAGCCTTCCAGTCTTTACCATTTAGTTTTGCAGTCATCAACCAGCCGCCTGCTGTTGCCTGCATAGTGCCAGGCTTAATTGCGGTGATGGCTGCCTGAGTTTCCTTCGCTTGTGATATGGTACTGCTCTGGCT
>JANYFI010000109.1 GCA_025362765.1 Ferruginibacter sp.
CCTGCTGTACAGGGATATGTTTCTATAAAAACAACAGCGCAGGGGGCAGGCGTAATTATTGATAAAGTAAAAGCAGTTTACAGCAAGTTTTTCCCAGGCAATACAATTGAATATTTTTTCCTGGACGATCATTTTGATGCACAGTATAAAGCAGACCAGCGTTTTGGCCAGGTATTCGGTGTCTTCACCAGTCTTGCAATTTTGGTGGCCTGCATGGGCCTTTTTGGCCTGGCATCTTTCACCACATTGCAGCGTACCAAAGAAATTGGTATCCGTAAAGTACTGGGCGCATCTGTAAGCAGTATTTTAAATTTACTGTATCGTGAGTTTGCACTGCTGCTTTGCCTGGCATTTTTACTGGCCGCTCCACTGGCATGGTACACTGTATCCAGCTGGTTGCAGGGCTACGCCTTCCGCATCGGTATTCAATGGTATTTCTTTGCATTGCCTTTTATCGCTATCATTTCGATCGCCCTGATTACGGTAAGTTTTCAATCAATAAAAGCAGCGGTTGCTAACCCGATAAAAAGTTTAAAAGCAGATTAGGGTAATGGATAATTTTTTAGTGGATAATTGATTTCAAGAAAATAAAAATGCGGATGTGGCGGATAAAAACGGATTTTATATTTATCCGCCATATCAGTTTTTAATCCATTTAGCCAACTGCTCGATAAACAATGCTGTCATTATCTGCATTTTCTTATCTGTTTAAATCAGTTGTAATCCGCTTCATCAGCGTATCAATCAATCGCAGCTGTTTTCTAATCAATGTATATTTTTTACAATTTTGTAATCAATGTATCTTTCGCTCATAAGGCTCTTCAAAAGAAGATTGCCAACATAACATTTCGGGTATTAGCTACAATGGCCAAATAGGCTTGTTACATTTTATACAAACTGTTGGGCTTTTTAAGGATATTCTCTATCATCCGTCTTTTTCATTTTGAACCGTTTTGCCAGTCGCCTGTTTATAAAATCCAATTGTTGTTTAAGTGCTATTTGTTTAATGCAAAGTAGTAGTTTTGCCAGTTATGCCAACAAGCCTGGCAAATTGATAAAGCCGTCAAAGAAGAAATTCTAGGATAGGAGCGTAGAAAAAAACTGGAAAGGGGAAAGCAGTAATTTTAAATGGAGAACAAGTAAAAATATGAAAGAAGATGATATTTCTGTTTTTGAGGCGATATTTAAAACTCATTATTCCAAACTTTGCTTTTATGCAAATACTATTATAGGAAACATTTCGGTTTCTGAAGAAATTGTTGCTGATCTGTTTACAGAAATATGGGAAAAGAGGGCGCAGGTAGCATTCAATGTATCAATAGAAGCCTATTTGTATAAATCGGTTTATAACCGGTGTTTAAATTATATTAAACATACAAAAGTTGAAAATGCTTATGTAGCGTATTTATTGAAAAATGAATCAAAAAATCTTTTTACTGAAACACCCTGGTATGCTTATGATGAAAAGGAAATCAGTAAAGAAATTAAAACTGCCATTGATAATTTACCCGAACAATGCCGGAAAATATTTTTATTAAGTCGTGTACAAAATAAAAAATACCATGAAATAACGGCAATACTTGACCTTTCTCCCAAAACGATCGAAAACCAAATGACTATTGCCTTGAGAAAATTACGGGAGGCGCTGAAACATTTACTTACCGTTATTATCTGATTTTTTTATAAACGGTTTAGATTAAACTAAGAAATAGCCGGAATTTATTGCTGCCTATCCGCTCAACAGATGTAAAAGCCCTTCAGTGTAAACACCATAAAAATTCAGGTTGTTTTTTTCTAAAAAAATATTTTTAATTCTTTTTGGGGGTAAAAGGTTTGTTAATTGTCTTAAACAAAGAGAAAGAAATATGGAAGAAAAAGATTTAATATTACTAACAAAATATATTGTAGGAGAAGCCAATGATGACGAAAAAAAAATAATCGTCCATTGGATATCCGAAGACCCATCCCATGAAGCGTTTTATGTTGAATTAAAAGCCGCTTGGCATCAAAGTAATTTTTATGAAAACCCCGGCAGTATAGATATTGACAAAGCCTTCAATCTATTCCGGGAAAGAATATCAACACGCAGTCGCAAAAGATTCGTTTTACAATTTAGTAAATTAAGCGTTGCCGCTTCCCTTACATTGTTAATTTCTATAGGGTTATTAATCTTGTATGTTGTCGAAAAAAAGAATAATGCAGCTCCTGTCTTTTCACAGCAAATTATGGTTCCAAAAGGCCACAAGGAAAAAATAATTCTAAATGATGGAACAATAGTTTGGTTAAATGCCGGAAGCGTATTGAAAGTTGATAACAACTATGGCAAAAAGAACAGGTTTGTTTACCTGGAAGGGGAAGGTTATTTTGAAGTAGTGCATCATGAAAATCTGGTTTTTACCATCACCACTAAAGAGTATACAATAAAAGATATCGGCACCAAATTCAACATTAAATCCTATACGGCTGATTCGATCTTTGAGACAGCGGTAATGGATGGAAAAATTTCGATTGAAGGCAGATTTTCAGGCGATAACAAAGTGAGTACAATCTTCCTAGAAAAAAACGCGGTACTAAAAGTTGGTCATCCTTTGCTTAAAGATACTTTAACAGCTAAATCTGTAAACACTTTGCCAGTGGTGGTTGTGAAAAATTCGCCCAACGTAAATTCCTATAATTACTGGAAAGATGACATGTTGGTTTTTGACAATCTCAGCTTTAAAAATATTGCGTTGCAATTAGAACGGAAATATAATGTGGTGATTTTAATTAAGGATGATTCATTAAATAATTACCACTTTTCCGGAAGTTTTAATAAAGTACCCAATATAGAAAATGTGCTGGATATTATACAGGAAACAACGCCCATTTCTTATCAGCTAAACGGCGATACCGTAAGAATAAAAATAAAGGAAAAAAAATAATTTTTCACCAAAACCACCACTGCTTAATGCCTTAAAAAGTAAATAAAAAACCGGAGATGTTGAAGCATCTTCCGGCTATGCCTTAATTAAAAAATTCCCTCAGAAGGATGTTCTTAACTAAAACTCATCAAAAGTATGAAACTTAATGCTATTAAAGGTATCCGCCAGGATCTCTTGTTTAAGAAATTTATCAGAACAATGAAGCTTTTAACAATTTTTATTTTAATGGGTGTTTTTCAGGCAAATGCCAAGGGGTATGCACAGGAAAAATTTACGTTTACGCTAAATGCCACCCCTATAAAACAAATATTTAAGGAGATAGAAAAGAAGAGTGACTATACTATTTTTTATCGCCAGGATCAGGTTGACCTAAACAAAAAAGTTTCTATTGAGGCGGCGAATTTTTCTATTGAGCAAATAATGGATCAAATTCTACAGGGACAGGAAGTGACGTATAAAATTTCAGGCAACATCGTAATATTGAAACCAGCAGCGGCAGAAATAAATGAATCTTCGGTTATTAGTATAACAGGAAGGGTGATTGCGGCCAATTCAAAACTTCCTTTACCGGGGGTAACTGTAATGGAAAAATTTACACAAAATGGAACTACGACTGATAACAATGGCCGGTTCAATATTGCCGTAAAAGATAAAAATGCGGTGCTCGTTTTTCATCACATCGGTTACAAAGAAGTGCAATCTGTTACAGGCGATCAAACCACCATTGACATCAGCATGGAAGAAGAAAATAAAGTGCTGGACCAGGTGGTGGTTATTGGATATGGCAGTCAAAAAAAGAAAGATATTACAGGATCTGTTTCAGTTGTTTCATCAAAGGCATTGGAAGACAGGCCCAATACTGAATTTGGCTATTCCCTGGAAGGAAAGGCCGCCGGTGTGCAGGTTATACGTTCATCTGGCCAGCCTCAAGCGGGTTTCTCCATCAGAATCCGGGGTACTTCTTCCATTACTTCTGGCAGTGAGCCACTCTATATTGTTGATGGCGTTCAAACACAAAGTATCAACGAAATTAACCCCGGAGATATTGAAAGTTTTTCCATTTTAAAAGATGCATCCGCTGCCGCCATTTATGGTTCTTCCGGTGCAAATGGCGTAGTACTTGTTACAACCAAACGTGGCAAAAATCAAAAAGCGGCCTTGACTTTAGATGTATATAATGGTTATTCAAAAGTGATGAAGCATATGCCGGTGTTGAACAGTACGCAGTATGTAGCCCTGATGACAGAAATGGGGCAATCAGCAGACTGGTCTAAATATACCGCTAATACCGATTGGCAAAAAGAATTGTTCAGAACCGGTAATCAACAAAATTATCAACTGTCATTATCAGGCGGTAATGAAACTACTAATTTTTATCTTTCAGGTTCTGTTGTAAAAAATGATGGGGTAGTAATCTCGAATACGCTCAACAGAGAAAATTTTAAAATAAACCTTGACCATAAAGTAAATAAAAGTATAAAAGTAGGCACAAGCATTTCTTACAACCGCTGGTTTGATGTAGATGTTTCAGAAAATTCACGCAACGGAAGTATTTTAAACGCCATTTTGGGCGCACCTGTAATTGGAATCTGGGATTCTACCGGAAAGCAATATACAACTGATCCCTTCAGGCTTGATCTGGATAATCCTGTGTCATTGGCGGAGGGTTATATGCATAACTATACCAATCAACGTTTCAATGGAAATGCGTATGTAGAAGCAACAATTATTCCGGCATTAAAATTCAAGTCAATGTTTGGCTATGAGCAATATAATTCATTGTATAATTATTATGCCGATCCTTATAAAACAACGAGTGGAAGAGGCTTTAACGGCCAGGCAGAGTTATCTACAAACAGCAATCAATATTGGATAGCTGAAAATACGTTGAATTTTTCCAAGTCATTTAACAAGCATTCCATTACAGCATTGGCAGGTTTTATTGCATCTAAAACAACCACCTCAACATCAGATATTCAGACCCGTAATTTTGCCAATCCGGATATAACAACAGTCAATGGCGGATCTGTAGTTATCGGGCTACCAACCGGCACTACAGTGGCAACATCTACTACTTCTTTTATCAGTAGAATATCTTATGACTATGCGGAGAAATATTTATTCACTGCAAATTTCAGGGCCGATGCGTCGTCTGTTTTCGGGCCTCAGAGCCGTTGGGGATATTTTCCTTCTTTTTCTGCCGGATGGAGAGTATCTAAAGAAAATTTCTTTCAGAATGTTACCGTTATCAATGACCTGAAATTACGTGGAAGCTGGGGTACTGTAGGCAATAGCCAGATTCCTCCTTACTCATATCTCGGTACGGTAGCGCCTTCAGGTACTTACGTAATTGGTGGAAATGTAGTTGCGGGTTACCTGCCGGTATCATTAAATAACCCTGCGTTAAAATGGGAAACTACCAAACAGACTGATATAGGGATTGATATGGCTTTACTTAATTCAAGGATTTTATTGACTGCTGACTATTATTATAAAAAAACAAGTGGATTGCTTTTGAATTCGCCGGTGCCGGCAAGTTCAGGCTATACAAGTGCTTTAAAAAATATTGGTGACCTGGAAAATAAAGGAATTGAATTTCAATTGACCACAAAAAACGTGGTGGGGAAATTTCAATGGAGCAGTGATTTCAACATTAGTTTCAACAGAAATAAGATATTAAATATAGCAGGCGGAATTATTTATGATGGCCCGATAGATGAAAGAGGAAATACTTCTATTGCAGAAGCGGGTCTTCCTTTGGGAACATTTTTTGGATATGTATCTAAAGGAGTTGACCCCAATACCGGAAACATTAATTACAAGATGGCCGATACTACGCAAGGCTTGCAGACAAGTGATCAAACTATAATTGGACATGCGAATCCGAAATTTACTTATGGCTTTACTAATAATTTCAGTTACAAAAATTGGTCGCTTACCGTTTTTCTGCAAGGTGTACAGGGAAATGATATTTTAAATGCCACCCGCATTTTTACTGAAGGTATGTGGGAACCGAGAAACCAGTCCGCAGCGGTTTTACAACGATGGACTACCCCGGGACAAATAACGAATGTGCCGCGGGAAGACCTTAACAATCCAAACGGAGATGCACATGACAACTCTTTTATATCAACACGCTATGTGGAAAATGGATCTTATCTGCGCATTAAGTCATTAAGCCTGGCGTATGATATTCCTGCGCAGTTATTACACAAGCTAAAAATAAGCCGCCTTAAATTATATGCTACCGCAGAAAATTTGCTCACGCTTACAAAGTATTCAGGATTCGATCCTGAAGTAAGCGCTTTTGGTTCTTCAGCAAATGTAGCGCCGGGCGTGGATTTTGGAACCTACCCACAAACAAGAGATATTATTTTTGGCTTGAGCGTTACTTTTTAGCATCCATATTATTACAAACAAAAAAATAATCAGCATAAAAATAATTTTATGAGAAAATATTTTATTCAAAAAAGCAGCGCATTATTGATACTGGTTTTGTCATTTTTTTCATGCAAAAAATTTCTTGATTTAAAACCTGTTTCATCAATCACTACAGAAAATGCATACACCACTGCGCCTAATATTGAAGCGGCGCTCAACGGTGCATACAG
>JANYFI010000129.1 GCA_025362765.1 Ferruginibacter sp.
GAAAAGGAATCGAGTTGATAAGTTGGTGGTGCTTCTTTTATCAACGTTCCATCCCGGTCAATGAACAATATTTTTTTTGGTTTACTTGCTGCACTCATTGTTGAATTACTATTTATAGCTTTTTAATAAATTAATCAGTTGTTCATTTTCTTCCGGTGTACCAATTGTAATGCGCAGACAATTTTCACAGCCCGTATCCTTACTTCTGTTGCGCACCACTACTTCGTTAGCTGATAAATAGCCGTACAGTTTGGCTGCATCATTTACTTTCATCAAAAAAAAGTTGGCATCACTTGGATAAATGGTTTCTACAAATGTAAAATTACCTATTTCTTTTATCAGCCATTCTTTTTGCTGCACAACGCTGGTTGTCCATTCATTTACAATGTCCGTATTCTGCAATGCTTCCACACCCAGTTGCTGCGAGGCGTCGTTGATATTGTATGGTGGCTTTACTTTATTAAACATATCTATGATATCCATCGAAGCGTAACACAGGCCCAGCCTCAATGCGGCGAGTCCCCAGGCTTTTGACAGGGTTTGCATCACAATCAAATTGGGATATTCCGTCAACTCCTGAATAAATGTTTTTTGTTTTGAAAAATTGATGTAAGCCTCATCTATAATCACAATGCCTGAAAAATTATTGAGGATAATTTCCACATCTTCCCTGCGCATATTGTTGCCCGTGGGATTGTTAGGCGAACAAATGAATATTAATTTAGTATTGGCGTCCACTGCGGCAAGAATACCGTCGACATCTAACTGAAAGCCTTTTGCCAAATTCACTTTTTTAATGGCCACGTCATTTATATCGCCGCTTACTTCATACATGCCATAAGTAGGGGGACAAACAATTACATTGTCAACGCCGGGCGAACAAAATATCCGGTAAGCCAGGTCAATTACTTCATCACTGCCGTTGCCAACAAAAATATTTTCAGCAGGCACTCCTTTAATACGGGCCAGTTGAAATTTTAACTGCCATTGGTAAGGATCAGGATAGCGGTTAAATTTATCTGCCAGCGGCGAACCAAAAGGGTTTTCATTGGCATCTAAAAAAACCGACGCCTTGCCCGTAAATTCATGCCTGGCTGATGAATATGGTTTCAATGCCTTTATGTTGTCGCGAATGAGTGTATTTAAATCAAACATGTTTTTTAATTAAAAAATAATAAGATAGGGTGAGCATTTTTTGACACTGAAATCCAATTGCCTTCTATCCCGGTGTAAACATTTCGATACGCATGGTCTCCAACATTTTGATCACATTTTTTCTATTCAATAAGCTTAAAAGCGGAATGGCACCAGGCTTATTTGATTCAGTTAAAGAGCTTTCAACCGAACACTTACCGCATTTTTGTGGGCGTTTAACCCTTCTGCTCCGGCCATTAACTCCACGGCTTTGCCAATATTTTTTATTCCCTGCCTGGTCAATTGCTGAAAGGTAACTTTCTTTACAAAGCTATCCAATGATACGCCGCTATAAGCCTTTGCATAGCCATTGGTAGGCAACGTATGATTGGTGCCTGAAGCATAATCTCCAACACTTTCAGGCGAATAATGCCCAAGGAAAACACTGCCCGCATTGATAACTTTTTCTGAAAGTAACACAGCGCTGTCGGAAGCTATAATAAGGTGTTCAGCTGCATACTCATTCAATAAATCAAAAGCGGCATTCGGTTGCTCCATAATGATGAAACGCGTATTGTCTAATGCTTTTGCAGCAATGTCCCTTCTTGGAAGAACAGCCAGTTGCAAAGCTATTTCCGCTTTTACATTTGCTATGATCTCCGCTGAGGTTGCCACCAGTACAACCTGGCTATCGGCGCCATGTTCAGCCTGGCTCAACAGGTCTGCGGCCACAAAAATGGCGTTGGCGGTTTCATCTGCATACACGGCAACTTCACTTGGGCCGGCAGGCATATCAATGGCGATACCTTCTTTATTTACCAATTGCTTGGCACAAGTAACATACTGGTTACCGGGCCCGAAAATTTTATATACCTGAGGCACGGATTCGGTGCCATAGGCCATAGCCGCAATGGCCTGCGCACCACCTGTTTTGTAAATATTTTTTAAACCAATCAACTTTGCAACATATAAAATTACCGGGTTTATCTTACCTTGTTTATCAGCAGGCGTACATACAACAATATCGACGCAACCCGCCAACACTGCAGGTATGCCCAACATGAGCAAAGTAGAAAATAATGGGGCAGAGCCGCCGGGAATATACAAACCAACCTTTTGAATACCGATTGATTTTCTCCAGCAAATGGCCCCGTTAGTTGTTTCAATTTGTTGCACTGCCTCTTTCTGTGCAGCATGGAAAACAGTGATGTTATTTTTTGCCAACTCAATAGCGGCTTTTAATTCGTCACTCACCAGGTCGTTCGCCGCTGCTATTTCTCTATCGGTTACTTTTAATTCCCCCAGCGCTCCCCCATCAAATTGTAAGGCGTATTTTTTCAGCGCTTTATCACCATGCAATTTTACGTTCAGTAAAATAGGGCTGACAATATTTTCCAGGGCAACGCTGTCAATAGCAGGCCTTTGCAATATTTCTTTCCACTGCGTTTTCAATGGATTGATAAAAATATTTTCCATAATCATTGCTGTTTATACAATCATTTTTTCTATCGGTAATACGATGATTCCTTCCGCACCAAATGATTTTAATTTTTCTATTACGTCCCAGAAATCGTTTTCATTTACCACACTTTGAACACTGCTCCAGCCTTCTTCTGCCAGCGGAACAATGGTGGGACTTTTCATGCCAGGCAGCAATGATGAAATATTTTTCAACTGCTCATTAGGCGCATTCAATAAAATATATTTATTGTTCCCGGCTGTTTTAACCGCATTAATGCGTAACAATAATTTATCAAGAATAGCCCTGTTTTCTACAGACAGTTTTTTATTAGCCGTCAATACTGCTTCTGATTTTAAAATTACTTCTACTTCTTTAAGTCCGTTGGTAAAAAGCGTACTTCCGCTGCTTACCAAATCGCAGATGGCATCAGCCAAACCTATGCCTGGCGCAATTTCTACCGATCCGCTGATTTCATGTATCTCTGCATTAATATCGTTGGCTGTTAAATATTTTTGTAAAATAGTTGAATAGGTCGTAGCAATTTTAAGCCCTTTTAAATCAGCGGGGCCATTGTATTGCATTGCCTTTGGAACCGCCACACTTAACCGGCATTTACCAAAGCCAAGGCGGTAAACCAGGTCGATATCTTTCGCAGTTTCCAGCAACACATTTTCACCCACAATACCAATATCAGCTACGCCATCATACACATACTGGGGAATATCATCGTCCCTTAAAAAAAATACTTCAATGGGAAAATTAAAAGCAACGGCCTTTAATTGTTTATTTCCATTGTTTAATTCTATACCACATTCCTTCAATAATTTAATGGAATCTTCGTACAGCCTTCCTGATTTTTGAACCGCAATTTTTAGCATTTTATTTTTTTATTGTCCAGACTTTAGTAATTCTATTGAGTCCGCCCCGGCGGCTTGTGTCACACTCTTGTGCTGCAAACCTTTGTGAAACGGCTTTCAACGGACGTTCCTTTTATCACATAAGAAAATGCAAAAAGGGCTTCCCTTTCGAGTAAGCCCTTTTTGAAAATATGTTTTGATTACATACAAATCAGCATTGCTTACCCTGTGGTAAAATATGATGATGATGTATGTGACTGATTTTTTTCATTGATAACGCAAAGTAAAGGCTGATAAATTATTTTACCAAATAAAATTTTAGAATGCGTCCATTTTAATGCCCAAACCCGGCAGGTCATTGTAAACAATGCGGCCATAATTAAAGGATACTCCAACAGCAGTGTCCTCAGCCAGCAACAGCGGTCCGTCCATATCAACATGGTCCACCAATGGTGCCAGTTGCGCTATAGCCGCAATGCCAACGGAGCTTTCATTCATACAACCAATCATTGTTTGCAGATTTAGTTCCTTTGCTTTTTCTATCATTCGCCGGGCAGGCGTAATGCCGCTACATTTGGTTAATTTAATATTGATACCATGAAAATGATTTTTACACTTTTCTACGTCAGATTCTCCCACACAACTTTCATCTGCAAAAAGTGGTAAGGGTGATTTTTCAAATAATATCTTCATTCCTTCCCAGTTATCTTTTGCCAATGGTTGTTCTATCATATCAACACCCAATTCTTTTAACACCGGAATTTTTTCCAATGCTTCCTCCAGCGTCCAGCCGGCGTTGGCGTCTACTCTAAAGATTGCTTCGGTATGCTTTCTAAGCTCCCTCACCCTTTCTATATCATTTGGTACGCCCACTTTTATTTTATAAATGGGCCACGGTTTTTCATCCATTTTTTCCACCATTTTTTCCATAGTATCAATACCTATTGTAAAATCGGTCAACGGCGCTTTTGCGGTATCCAAATGCCACACATCATGAAGTTGCTTTCCTTTTAACTTGCCAAATAAATCCCATCCAGCCATGTCCAGTGCACACACTAAAAAAGAATTAGTCGGAAATAAATGATGCAAATAATGCCAGTACCTTTCCGGGTCTGAAAAAGAAAACTTTTCAACAAATTTTTTTTTTTGCTCCAGGTCTGCGATCATCTTAGCTACCGGTATATTATAATAACTGATGGCGGGTGCTTCGCCATATCCTTTTATACCAAAGTATTCCAACTCTACAATTAGCGTTGGCTGATGGGTTTTAGTTCCTTTTGAAATGGTAAAAGGATGCTTAAATAAGAGGCTATATTCTTTGAATTTTACAGTCATGTCAGTTGAAAATTGATGATAAATTTTTTTAAAA